>JBMYQA010000233.1:0-10032 GCA_049600855.1 Flammeovirgaceae bacterium
GTACTGTATTAGTCCTATTGCTCTTAGGACCTATGGGAACTGCCCAACATGTATTAAACTGTGAAGATGGCAGGTATTTTAACAAAGTATTTGATCAAGTATCCATTGATTGGAGTGTAAAATATGGTCAAGGTGCTGATCCTGTTTGGTACAACCCTTTCCGAAAAAAGAAGCTCTATATGGATATTTATGAGCCTGCTAACGATGCCATGCAGGAACGGCCATTAGTGATTTTAGCATTTGGTGGCGCATTTGTATTGGGCGATAAACGTTCACCTGACATTGTGGTGCTCGCTAAAGAATATGCTAAACGTGGTTATGTAGTTGCCTCTATTGATTACCGATTGACTCAAGAATTGGTGTTACAAGGCAATACGTACAATGCATACAAAGCCGTGGTAAAAGGCATGCATGACATGCGCGCAGCGATTCGCTATTTTCGAAAAAGTTATGCCGAAGGCAATCCTTATCACATTAATCCAAATTCGATTACGGTGGGCGGAGTTTCTGCTGGTGCAATCACCGCGCTACATGCAGCGTATTTAGATGAAACCCATGAGATTCCAAACGAAATTTACGATTATGTGATGGATAATGGCGGTCTTGAGGGAAATAGTGGTAATGCTGGTTTTTCAGCTGCAGTGAATGGAGTGGTAAACCTTTGTGGCGCCATTGGAGATAAAAACTGGATTACGAGTAATGATGCTCCCTTGGTAAGTATGCATGGCGATGAAGATAGCATAGTTCCATATCATGCTGATTTACTGACTCTTTTTGACATTAACTTATTTGTATACGGCAGTGCTCCAATTCATGAATTTGCCAATGCCATTCAACTGGAAAATGATTTCTATACCTATGAAGGCGCTGGGCATGTCCCTTTTATACTAGAACTCAATCCCTTTCAACTGGCAGCAAATATTAGTATCACCAAGTCTTTTACAGGCAACTTTTTGGCTAGCTTAACTTGTGCGGAACAAGCTGCTACTAAAGTAGCAACCCTATCAGAAAACCATCCATTGCCTACCTACGACTGGCCGTTAGGCAAGCCGCTAACCCAAGATGGTTATGAAACCTACTTACGCAATCATGTGGATGCGTTGGAGCTAGAAGATAAACTGGCTATGAGTGAAAAAATCGGTTTTTATCCCAATCCCATGAAGACAGAAGCCGTGCTCAAGCTGCCAGCAATGGATGGCGTAAAGCTCCAACTCTTCACAATTGACGGTCGACAAGTCGCCATTGAGTATCAGTTGGAAGAAAATCACTTGATTCTCAATAGAAATCAATTAGCAGCAGGAATGTACATCTATCAGGTCAGTCAAAGAGGTCATCAGCTGAAAGGGAAAATTCAGGTTATCGATTAAAGCTAATCATCGTTTTTTAAAGGTAAGCGAATGTCTAGGGCATTCGCTTATTCCTGATCATGAGGGATTCGATCAAAGCAAACAAATGAATATTTGTTTATGTATTGGCATGATTTTAGGATTTGAAGGCTTACAGCTAAAGCGAAAACGTTTACTATCAAAATCCAATCACCATGACTCGTCTCCTACTTTTATCCCTTCTTTTGGGCATGATCAGTTACCAAACTCAAGCTCAAAACTTTCAAAAACTCGAAAAGCTATATCAAAAACAACACTTTGATAAGCTCAAAAAAGCGGCACACAAACTACGTAAAAAGTATAAAAAAAAACCTGAACCTTATTTGTATTTGGCAAAAGCAGAAGCGAGCAATCCGAAACGAATCGGAGTGGCTTGGAATTATTATAAAACGGCTTATCGGAAAGATCGAAGTCCCCAAAAAGACGTTATTTCCACAAACAGCCAGTTAACAAACATTTTCAGGACACATTTATCACAACAAGGAGAAACTTTTTTGAATTGGGAAGATACTGTGCGCGCAACGCGATGTGCTGAGGAGTTAATTCGTTATTTCCAAGATTCTACCTTGTATGCAGCCGTGCAACCACCACCTCCAGTAGAAGCTGAAAAACTAGAAGAGCTTCCAATAAAAAAGATCGAAACGCCCGTACTAGGCAATAAGACATTTATAAAACCCTCCATTCAACCCAAACGGGAGGATATGGTGAATTTTGCCGAAAAGCAGGAAGGAGTTCACTATTTCTATACTGGAGAGAAGCCTGAAACTGGTTTCGACTGTTCAGGCTTTGTATTGTATGTATATCGAAACTTTGGCTACAACTTTATGCATAGTACAAAAATGGCCGCTCAATTGGGTAAGCCCGTGGAATTATTGGATGCCAGACCAGGCGATTTTGTTTGTTTTGGTAGCCATGATGCCAAGCAATACAAACGCATTTTTCACATGGGAATGGTGTACTCCAATGATGGTACCGAAGTAAAGGTCATTCATGCCACAGTTTCCAAAGGAGTGAAAATAGACTCGTTAACGAGTGGTTACTGGTCAAATTCAGCTTTTTTTATTCGGAATGTGATGGATTAAATATATGAGAGGATGAGCAGGTGAGTAAAAAGAATGAGGTACTTTTTGCTCACCTGCTTATACCAAAATTAAAATTCGATGCGATAGCTAAAGTTCGGGAATGTGCTTAATTGCTCCTCGATACCAATCCCGCCAGGTACAAATTGCGTTTGTCCATTCACGGTTTGATTACGACCTGGAACAAAAAACTCATCCGCCACATTTACGCGTCCCGTTACATTCTGAATGTTTAATGCCCAGATGAAGGAAATATTTGGTTTGTTTTTACGGTACTTAATCCCAAAATCTACTCGCATGTAATCGGGCAAACGCTTCGAATAAATATTATTATCCTCACTAGATTCACTGCGATCAATGTCGTATACCGTACGATTTTCTGCTAAAGAAGCTGCTAAATCTATTGGCGTGGTACGATTACCTCCCGCTAAAATAAATCGCGCATTTACCGAAATAATATTTTGCTTCTTCTTACCCACATTAAACTCTTTTCCTCCAATGGCATTTAATGTATAATTACCATTGTAAAGGGTATTTCGGGTTTTCCCATCTGTACCCTGATATTTTGAATCATACAACGATCCCGTAAGCATAAAGTAATGGTTATTGGCAAAGCTTTTTTCAACCGTCATCTCAATGCCATAATTCGTACCTGTACCTTCATTCACCATCGCCCCTTCTACATAAGCGTCCTTTTCATTCAGCATGCTAAATGCATCGCCACTTGAAAGTGTGGTAGGGTCGGTATCTACAAAAACAGGTACATCAAACAAGCGTTGATAATACGCTTCTGTTTTAAATCGAATGCCATTTTTAAAGGTGTAATTATAGCCTAATACAAAATGCGCCGACTTGGTTAACTCAAGGTTTTTATTGGGTTGATTTCCTTGTTCATCTTGCAATAAATAAACCGTAATCGGCTCAATTCGACTGTGTACTCCAATTCCTGCATTAATGCTCGAACGATCAGACACATCCCAAATCATACCTAAACGCGGTTCAATGCTATTCGATCCGTTCAATGCCAAATAGGTGTAATGAAAGCCTGAATTTAAGGTCAAATTGTTGTTTAAACGATGCTGCCATTGGGCATAGGTTTGGTACAAGGTAGTATGTCCTGTATCGTCTATTTGAGTCACATCAAGGCCTGTTTGCCAATCGCGTTCTTTGGAAAGTAAGTCAAATCCAATACTGCTGTAAATTCCACCAACTCTCAGCGTATTTTTAGCATTAAACTTCCGATTTAACATCACCGAGCCTCTAATGTAGGTATTCACAAACTTTTCATCATCCAAAATAGCTGCCTTGAGTGAATCTTCACGGTAACGATTTCTGGTTTGAGAATAAGCAACTTTACTTTCGATAAATGTATTTTTATCCAAAAAATAGGTATGAGAGAGTCCTAAGACTCCCATTTTGGTTCTAAAGTCATCGTTGTAAGGATTATAGTCTATAGATGAAGTATCCGAATTCGCATCTTCAATCGAGCTACTTGCTCCACCTAAGCCCCAAATGGAAAAGCTTCCGTGTTTTTTGGTTGGAAAATGTAATTTGAATGATAAATCTTGAAAGATAATTTCTTCATCACCTACGATATTAATGCCAAGTTTAGAAAATAAACCCAAGGTAGAATACCGGTAATTCACGAGATAAGAGGCTTTGCCATTTTTAGAAAACGGCCCTTCTGCTGCCATGGCAACTCCCAACAAACCTGCTTGAAAAGCATATTCCCGATTTTCATTATTTCCTTGACGCAAATGAATATCAAATACGCCCGATAATGCATTGCCATATTCAGAAGGAAACGCACCAGTAAAAAAGTCTGAATTCGCTAACATGCTAGCACTCAGCATGCTTATACCACCAGCCGACGAACCTTCCTCAGCAAAGTGGTTAGGGTTTGGAATTTCGATTCCTTCCATTCGCCACAACAAACCTTTGGGTGAGTTACCGCGAATAACAATTTCATTAGTCACATCATCGCCCCCACCCCGAACACCAGCAAAAGAAAGTGCTGCACGGGCAGGATCATCAAACGTGGCCGCATAACGACTGGTTTCTTCTACACTAAACGACAAGGCACTTACCGAAGTCATTTCATTGACCGTTTTTCCTTGATCTTGTTCAGCAGCAGTCACCACCAACTCTTCTAAAGTCGTAACCGATTCTTTAAGCTTGATATTCAATACAAGCTCTTTGCCCGAACTTACTAAGACTTCGGGAATGAAGCGATCTTCGTAGCCGATAGAGCTGATTTTAATGGTATGTCTACCTAAAGCGACTTTTTCAATTCGAAACGCCCCATCTACGTCTGTTGAAGCTCCTTGAATTGGATCAGAGCCTAAAATGACCACCGTAGCACCAATTACAGGCCCTTCTGATTGGGAGTCAATGACTTTACCCCGAATCGTTTGAGTTAAACCTTGGGCTTTGGAGGGGAATTGAATAATTAAGGAAAAAAAGAGGAGCAAATAGCTGGCTGCGCTAAGCAGTTGTTTTGGTTTGGCTCTATTGCCTGTCTGAAGATTCATAATTCCGAATTTGATGTTAGTATTATGCCCCAATGACAGACAGGCGGGAGGAAGGTTGCCAATACAGGTATTACACCTAGATGAATCGCTCCAAATCGTAAACCACTACAATTGGTTTCAGCTTATAAAAGCCTTTATTTCTTAAAAATTAGACGCTTCAAAAATAGGCTTATAAAAATCGTATTGGTCACTAAATACCGTTTCCATAATCTTTTGGGTTCTTGAATCAATCGAAAGAGCCATTCTAATCCCGCACTTCGCATCCACTTTGGTGCGCGCTTGTGAACCTGGGCAAACACCGGAAATGCCCCTCCAATGCCTACGACTAAGGCGCTTAGGTTTGGGCTATGCTTCGCCATCCATTTCTCTTGTTTTGGGCACCCTAAGGATACAAATATGAGTTTAGCGCCAGACTGATTCATTTGATGAATATCTTGTGCTAATTCCTGAACAGTCAAGTCACGAAAAGGGGGAGAAATCATGCCTGCAATTGTTAAATTGGGGTATTCGTGTAATATCCGTTGTCTGATTTCATCCAATATTTTTGGGGTAGAACCGTAAAAAAACACCGATAAATGCTGTGTTGCAGCTTCTCGTAACAGGGCAGGAAACATGTCCATTCCAGCTATTCGCTCTTGATGCTGCTGATGTAACAACTTTAATGCCCACACCAAGGGTTGCCCATCTGGAAATACAAAATGAGCTTGATTCACGAACGCAGCATAGGCTTGATCCCAATAAGCTTCTACCGTCATATGGGCGTTGGCAAAACAGACATAGCCGCCGCTATTTTTTTGGGCGATGGCAATCAGTTGGTTAAGTGCTTCTTCGAAGCTTAAGGTACTCAATTTAATGCCTAACGTACATTGCTTAGCTGAGGGTTGGGAAACAACAGTTGTCATGATTGAATCACTTCCTGATAGATTTCAATTAATTGTTGGTAATTCATTTCTGGGGTGTAGGCTTGTTCAAAACTCCATCGAGCTTTTTCGGCTAACTTCGCCCACCGCTGCTCTTCTACCAGTAAATTAGCCTGTTTTGCCAATGCTTGCGCATTTCCTGTTTCAAATGTTAATCCATTTACCTGATTGAGTACAATCTGATTAATATTATCAATGGCAGAAGCAATAACGGGTGTTCCCACACTAAACGCTTCCAAAATGACAGTGGGCAATCCTTCGTAACAGACTGAGGGAAAAAGTACTCCCCTACTCTTCCCCAGTTGTGCCAGCACTTCGTGATGAGATTGCTCGCCTAAATACTGAACGTGATCGAGTTGCTGAACACGCTCCACCACCCGTTGAGCTAACGGCCCATTTCCGATGATTCGAACAGGCAGTTGAATCAGCACCAATGCATCAAGTAATACTTCAATGCCCTTTTCTGTGGAAAGTCGCCCGACAAATAATAAAAAGTTTTCTCGTTTAGCTGGAGGCAACACACCTAAATCAATTACACTATTAGCCTTTACCGTAATTTTATGCGCAGGGATGCCTAAGGCAGAAGAAATAAATTTTTGCTTGGCAAAATCGGTCAATGCAATAAAACGATTTACCCGACTTACCCACGTTTTTTGCTCATGATGCCAAGCGATCATACTTGATAAAAGTGCGGTCTTTATCGCAGAGCCTTGAAAACATTTATACTTAACTCCATACCAATTAAACACCTGTTTGATGCATAATTCACAGGGTTTCGCATCTCTCATCAGCAAGGCATTGGCACAAATCAAGCGATAGTTGTGGAGGGTTTGTACCACAGGAACTGCTGCCGATTGCGCAGCATAAAAAACGGCGGGAGATGCCTGGTAAAAAAAATTATGAACGTGAATGACATCAGGTTGGAATTTTCTGATGGATTGTATTACGCTTTGGTAAGCAGTTGTATTAAAAAAGAAATTACGAATTTCTCCAATACCTTGCTTTAATGCCTCATTATGAAAAGAAAGTAGCGCTACTTGATGACCTTGCTCACGAAGTAGAGCCATTTCATTTTCCACCACCTGATCCTCTCCTCCAGCTTTTTTGTAATAATTATGAATAAAGAGGATTTTCATCATGCATTTGCGTCAAGTCATCAATCTACTTGGATAGCGTAAGCCATCTCGGTAAATATAAACCATGAGAAAATGAGCTGAAAGTGCTCCAAAAGAATGCCATAACCAATGTGTTCCCATGGGCAATAATTCAAAATATACCAGTTTATCAATACTTCGGAAGGTAATTGCTGCGATAAATGCTCCAACGGCTAAGAGCATCCAGATGTGATTTTCCCAATTGGTTTTGCGTAAGTAATTCGCGATAGGATACACAATAACAAAGGCCATCATCGAATAACTCACAATTGAACCTACATTTCTAGAAACATCGGTAACGTGTCTCAAGGAAAAAGAGAGTGTCATTGGAAGCGAGATCAGTAAAAAAATGTGATACCAAGCCAACCGCTGCTTAATTGAAAAATAAATGCTTACAGACAAGCACAGCAATAGAATGGGCACCCAATCCATTAATAACCAAGCTTCATGAGAGCGAGTTGCGTGGTACACTGTTCCTCCTATATAACCGATAAATAATACAGGTAAACAGAAGGCAATAAAACGATGCGTGCGATAGTTTTTATAAACTTTTAAAGCCCAGTAAATTACAATAAATAGAAAAAGTAAATTACTTGCCGTATTCCATGGTTCTACGGGGAACCGCCCCATAAGTGTTTCTTTATAAATTGGTCCTGAATCTAATGGGTCCATTAATTTTTCGTGTTTGTATAGTGATGAATGATTGGATTAGACCGTATTGTAAACAATACTAAATCTTCTTAGAGGCTGTTTTGAAATTAGTCGTGAAGTTTTTTAGTGTGAATTTTTCCAACTGTTGAGGCACTAAATACGGAGTTTAGCAGCGCTAAATAAGTATTTTAGTAACAAAAACAGGTGGAAAAAGTCGCCTAAAAAAATCAAGAATATATTTCCAAACGGCCTCTTAGAGCCTGTTTGATTTTACGATCTATTTTGTAGTACATAACGCTTGCCAAACTTCCTGTAAAGCACTAAGTAATTAAACCCTAATGTATATAAAAGTGTTTCTCAAAATCCCAACCCCAAGGCACTTTAAAACCTTAATTTTTGCAAATACAGCTTGCTTCGGCTGCGTTACAATTCATGCCTACTTTTTCACAACTCATGTCATCTTCCCAATTTCCCACTACATCAATTCCACAACTCAGTACACAAAAGCTACAACTCATGACAACGCCCTTCATTTCTTGAAACAAATACTTGATTATTGTAGAGTGAATAACAGAGAAACAGTTCTCTTCTGCTTTTCTAAGTGTCAAATTAATACCAACAAAAACATGAAAATATTAGGAATAAACTCATCGGATATGCAAAATCAAGAACGAATCGCACGCAGCAAACAGGTACTAGGACTAAATGTATTAGGCTGCCTATTATTTGTACTCTTAATGTTGTTTTCAAGTGTTGGAAAAGCTTCTATTCCACTAAGAAATCAACAGGACACGTCAAAACGCTATCAGTCCAAATCAAAAGTCCATAGTTACAGCTATCATTCTAATGGGCATCGCTGGAAAAGCCGAAATAACTTCACCTCTATGGATATTCAATATCGAGGTGAGATTCGGGTGAATGATAATGATACAGATATTACTTCCATTTCTCCTGGAGGATACTTAAAAATCAAAAAGACCATTTTTGGGAATACCAGATCAATTATTATTGAAAGCAATTCTGCTGGCGAACTCACACGCGAATATTATGAGGGACGTAAAAAAGTGGAGTTTAATGATGAAGGACGCAAGTGGTTAGCCGATATCTTATTGGAAGTAGTACGTCACACAGGAATTGCCGCTAATGATCGCGTAAATCGCATTTATAAGCAAGGAGGTACCGATGCGGTCATTACAGAAATCAAACAAATTGATAGCAGTTCTGGCAAAGGACGCTACTTTAGAGAGTTAATGGGAATCTGTGACCAAAAAGACTTTCCAGCCTTAGGACAAAAAATTGGTCAATACATTAGCTCCAACTCGGTACGCAGCGAAATCTTTAGGGAATATTCAGATAAATTTATGGCCACTCCTGAAGGAACCGAAGCGTTTTTTCAAGGTGTAGATTACATGACTTCTAACTCAGAGCGCAGTAATATTCTCCGTCATACCCTTCGTACCAATAAATTAGATAACAAAGGCATGGTTGGCTTATTGCGAGTAACGCGAAGAATGACCTCAAATAGCGAAAGAGCATCCATTCTTCGAGAAGTAAATGAGCAATTCCCTGAAGACGAGTCAGGAATAGAAGCCTATTTTGATGTCATTTCCAGCATGACATCGAATTCCGAAAAAGGCAGTGTGTTAAAAGATTTGATGCGTCAAAAAAAGCCTTCCGAAAAAGTGATGAAGCTCGTTTTACAAGCCACGGCACGAGAGTTTACATCAAATTCAGAAATGGGTTCTGTATTGAGAGTGGCTTCTTCCAAACTGAAAGGCAATCCAACCTTATTGCAACTCTACATCGAAGCGATTGGTCGAATGACCTCAAATACTTCTATGGGAACGAGTTTAGCAGATTTAATTGATAGTGAGGAAATTCAATCGGATGACGTAAAAGTAAGCATCTTAAGAAGCTTAAGAAGAATGACTTCTAGCACGGAAAGAGGGCGTATTCTCAGAAGAACCATTAATTTCTTAGGCAAAAAACCCATGGTAGACGATGCCTACTTTGAAGCCGTATCGGGCATCAGTTCTTCCTCAGAAAAGGGCTATGTGCTGAAAGAGGTGATCAATAAAGTAAAGATGACTCAAGACATGTCACTTAGAATTCTCAATGCTACTCGATACATCACCTCTAGCTCTGAGGTTGGAAATATCATGGTCGCACTTAGTCGAGTAATGCCTAAAAACGATCAAAAAGTACGCGATGCTTTTCAAACGGCTGCACGCAGAATTAGTTCAAACAGCGAATACCGAAGAGTAATCGAAAGTTTAAATCGCTAACAACAACCCAATGGGCATATGCAACTA
>JBMYQA010000234.1:0-5931 GCA_049600855.1 Flammeovirgaceae bacterium
TGTGCATAATTTAATTATGATGGAAAAAATCAATTCCTATTACCATGATATCATCCAGTTGTTTGTAATCGGCTTTCCATTCATCTAAGAATTGTATTATTTGGTCTTTTTGTTGATCAAATCCCTCATGTACATTTTCTTGAATCAGCCTTTGGAAGTTCATCCTTCCCAACTTTCTGCGATGCTTTTCACTCCATTGATCGGCATATCCATCGGAAAAGAAATAGAACTTTGAATCCGCATTTACATCGAAGGTTTGCGTGGTAAATTGTTTGGTTTTCCATCGACCGCTGACTCCTACTGAATACTTGGTACCTTTTACACGTTGTATTTCCCCATTTTCCAACATAAAAAAAGGCATATGTGCACTCGATATACTCAGCTTCTGCGAACGTTCATTGTGAATCACGACCAACATATCCATTGCTAAATCAGAAATCATGTATTGGATATCCCCCTCTTGGGTATACGTTCCCGTAATTTTATCATCGAGTTGTTGTAAAATCTCTTTCGGATCATAAATTCCCTGCTCAATGACCACTTGCCGCAACATCATCTCGGCCATTAAAGAGATTAGCGCTCCCGATACACCATGGCCCGTACAATCTGCTATCACTAAAAAGTTTAAGTGTTCAATGCTGTGCATCCAGAAGAAGTCTCCTCCAATGACATCCCTCGGTTTAGAAATAATAAAACTATTGACATATTTCGCTGCTAGCGATTTTGGAGGTGTCATCACGGTGGATAACACATGACTGGCACAACCCAAACTTTCCATGAGAATTTTATTATGCCGTACCACCTCTTCTTGTGATTTATACAAGGCCTCCAAATGATTATTCACTTGGGCAAGCAAATTGTCGGCATATTCTCTTGTACTTGTGAGTAAGTTTTCTTTACTAGCCAATTGTTGTTTGAGGTAGCTAATCTCACCTTCATAGTTCATAGTGATCTGATAATCATTAAAAAGATTTATACAAGTTGGTTGTGTGCCTTTTTTGTTCGTATGGTTCTCTTAAGATGGAAGTCTCAATGATTGCCAAATTATGATCCTGAAAGAAATGGCACGAAGCCATTTAGTGCGGGTTTACATCATCATTTCACGATAAGCGGGAAAGTATTCCGTAGCATGATTCTCATCTTTAAATACCTCCTCAATTACAGTAATGCCCAATTCCGTCAAACTCGCAAAATACGATTCGAGCGGAGCTTCATAATTGCTGTGCATTTTAATCAACTCTTCTTGACATAAATAATCGAAGCAAGATTTAAAAGAGCGAATGCTAATGCCTTCATTAAATGCCATTGCGCGAAGGTTTGAGGCTTGTCTAGGCATTCCGTCACTTTTTCGATAAAGTGCATATAACAAGGTGAACCTTTCTGTCTGCCTGTGTGTAATCAAAGCTTTCATAGTTACTTTTTTATGTTGTAAGAAGATTTAAAAATTTAGTTTGGTGGATCAACCGTACCTCCAAAAAGCTCTTTGGCACGCCTTCATTTCTTAGCGCCAGTTTGGTTAAATCCATGTATTCTTGAAAAACTACCCTTTACTCCAGTAAAGAGTTAAGGTTTCTTTAATCTTGTTTTCTCATTTCGCGATAAGGAGGGAAATAGTAGGTTTGTTTTTGCGAATCTAAAAACACCTCTTCTAGTACCTTAATTCCTTTATGCGTAATCGATGCTTGTGCCTCGCCCCCTCCTTCTGCACGTTGAATAAAGTTTTCATCAACTAGATAGCGAAAAGCCTTTAAAAACCTTTTATAAGGGATTTGGCGTTGCTCAGCTAACTGTTCCATGTTAATGGAAAAATCACAATCCGCATCGCAAGCAATGTATAATGCGAGCAACAATTTAAACCGATTTGTTTTCTGTTGTGCAATGATTTTCATGTTGTCAAGGTATTAGCAAACAAGGGAATAAACCTTATCGTTGTTGGTGATTAACTAATTCTAATTGAAAGCTATTGTGGTTAAATCATAAACTGAGTAAATAGAAAATCATGATCGATTTGTTCATGAGTCACCCATTGGCTGAGGTAATCATCTTTTTCTTTTTCCTTCCAATTCAGCCAATTTGAAATCGGAAAATCAGGAGGTAAATCCAAGGAAGTAAATAACAACAAATCACCTTCTTTTAGATTCACTTTTTTGACCTGATATGCATTATTTAACCCAAATCGCTTAATGTGTTTCGTCTCCTCATTTTGAATTCCTCCACTAAGTTCATTCAGGTGTTCTCCACTCATGTGGTATATGGAAAAGTTGGTGCTCGAATACTCTAACTCTAAACTGTTGGTATCTAATAGCGATACAGACATTTCAATATCCGATTCCTCTTCCTGAAAACAAGCAAGTGCCGTTTGTAATGCGGCGTAGCATTCTTCGATTAATCGTGAAGAATTAATGTATTTCTTGGTTTTAATGATGTTGTTTAGGGTAAAATTGACCACCATACTCAACACCTGACCTTTCAGCGATTTAAGTTGCGTTTTGATCATGATTAAATACAACACACCAAACTTCTCAGAAATATGCATCAACTGCCCATTCGACTGTCCTTGTGGATGAGCGAACTGATAATGCGCTGCAAAATACTTTTTGACCTTATCTTCATATTGAAAATAATTCTGAATCAGCTGCTGCATAAAATCTAGTGAAGTCGTCAGTGCTTCATCACTTCCCCCATCCTTCGGTTTGGCTACGACTTGCTTTGCTTTTAAAGCTTCATAACTCGCCTTCAATTCAGCATGTTCTGTTGACAAGAGCAAAAAAACTTCAGGGTCTATAACAACTTCCTGCGCTACCTGCTCTTTCGTATTTTGATCAGCCAGGCCATTCGGTTGTGTTGCCAGCATTGTCAGCTGATTTGTCAAATTGCTATTTTCAGTTGTAATTGCCGCCAATTTCTTTTCCAGCTCATCTACTTGAGCCTGATGCTGCGTAAGCTGTTCGGATTGACTGTATTGCAGTGCTTCAATTTGTGCCAATAATTGTTCACGCTCTTGCGATAACTCATCAATTGCATGCGTATGCTTTTCGGTATCTTGCGCCAATTCAGTCAATTCTTTGTGCGCAACAAGTTGTTGTTCCAGTTGTTCCTGCTTTTGCTCCAACTGCTCCTGCAACGACTGAATCACTTCTTGACTAGCAGCACTCTCTTCATCATTCTTTTGAGTGAGCAGTTGTTCCTGAGAACTGACTAAAGCTTCTGTAGATTGATGCCAGGTACTGAGCTTATCGTGCATCTGATGAATAACCTGTTGCAACTCTTCTATGGCAGATAATTTATCAGCAAACTGGATAATTTCCTGCTGCTTCTCTTCGTACCTGATTTCAACGGTCTTTTTCTCCTCCGTAATAGTTTGTAGTTTTTGGATCAAATAGTTGATGGTCATCTTGGCCACCTCTTCATTCGATTCACAACGTTCCAGTAACTGAGCACATTTACTTTTCAATGCGGTAACCTCTTCTCCGTTCGCTTCATGATCTGTTTGCGCAGCCGTATCAACAGGATTCTGCGATTGTTGATGGGCTGATTGCCGATGATGAATTGCTTGTTTTAACGCATGAAGCATGCTATAGTGCTCATGATTGTGTGTGATTGCATCAACTTTAGAAGCCTGTTGGATTTCTTCTAAGAGTTTAGACAATTGTTTGATTTCTGGAACATCCATAATACCTGCATTAAGCACCCTATTACTTGATTGATATATACAAATTTACATACTCTCTACAGTAAATTAAATGGGATAACTCACTCAAATTTTATTGGTAATCCTACTGTATTTTGCATGAGTAGAATCACTTAGATGGAGGGTAAACTTATTGTAATTATTGCGATTTAGGGGATTTAAGCCACATTTTCGGACTGACAGCTCACTAGTGGAATAGCATCACAAAAATCATCATACAACGCTTTAGTCCTGAAGGAATAAGTGTAGTAAATCAATGCTTATCCCTGAAAAACACAATCCCAATTCTACTAGTGGTTGGCGACTAGTAAAATTGGGAGCGATGATGAGTTAGAACGTGTTTAAATAGCCAGGCTATAAACTCATAACGGTAGCGTACTTCTCTTCTAAAATCATTTTTACCAATTCAATCGTATTACCGATTCCTAACTTACTCATGATGTTTGAGCGATGGTTCTCCACCGTGCGCGAACTAATAAAGAGCTGCTTCGCAATTTGGGGACTACTCAAGCCTTCAATGATCAGTTCTACAATTTCACGTTCTCGTTGAGTCAGGAGCTGTAACCTATTTTGGGGGACTTGCTCTTTGCCTCTCACCTTATTGACCATACTTTTCATTAAGATATTGGTCACTTTCGAATTGAAAAAGGTTTCCCCTTCGTACACCTCTTGAATGGCTTCAATTAACTCATGCTTAGAGGCATCTTTGGATAAGTATGCACTCACCCCACTTTGAATCGCTTTATTGATGTAAGCTTCATCATTGTGCATCGTTAGAATAATAAACTTTAAACCTGGATACAGGTTCAGCGCTTCTTCAATGAGCTGAAACCCATTTTTATGAGGCATGGAAAGATCGGTGATGAGGATATCAGGCATTCTTCGCTCTAACTTACGTAAGGCTGATTTCACATTGTCTGCTTCTGCAATTACTTGAATAGTTGGTTCATCATCGATGAGTTGTTTGATACCATCTCGAATAATTTGATGATCATCAACCAGCATAATCTTGATCATTCGGTTAACATTTTAAAATTGTATAATGTGATCATGTTGATAATTACACCGCACATTTCAATACATTTATCGCATATACTTCGTACAACTAAAGTCCACACCATTTATCAAATGTATTGCATCAAATCATGATCATTTAAAAGCCCAGTTCAAATATTGTGCGTAAATACCACGTAAATCTAAACAAATTATCGAATAAACATATATTGAATTTTACCCAAACATAATAAACAATTCGTTTAATCTATACATCAAACTTGTACTTGTCTAATTATGTTTAACTAAAAGTATCAAAAAGTTAAACAAAAACAAAATCATCAACGCCTCCTACTTTTAGGGTACCAACTCATAAAATACCATTTCCAAGCGATTTATTTGTTATCATGCATTTATAGTACTTATTTTTTAAACTTTCCAAATAAAAAATAGAAACATATCATGATTTAATTGCTTAAAATACATTAAAGTTAAAGTGTTTAAACTTTTCTTAATATATATTAAACAGAAATAAAAGTCTTATTTAGGATTATTCTTATTAAGAATAAGGGATAATCGTCCATATTCTCGGATGAGAAAGCGATTCTGGAGCTAATGATCAGCCATGCAACTTATCGGTTAGATTTTGGCATACAGTCGTGTTCCTATCCGCAATGAAAATTTTTCCACCTCTATATTTGAGCGATCTGGCTGACTCTCATTTGTAATGAACACGATGATTTCAGGAAAAGGTGAGTGGAGTGAATGGAATGGTAGACAACTTTTCACTGCGAGCTGTTCAAGGTTCGTAGGCGATGCTATTACGAGCCTTGATAAATTAAGAGGCTGTTTGATTTTTTGTTTAGCGCTAAAACTGAATTGATTTGCATCCAGATAACGCGCTTTAGAACGGTGCTCCGTCAGGACGAATAATGGTAATCTAAATCTATGCAAGAAGAAAACCCCTCTTATTGGTAAGTTTAAGAAGGGTTAATGATCAATTTACTTTTCCAGTTTTCCAGGAATAACTTAACAGTTACTTATAACGTATATGTATATTATTGCTTGAATAATTTATTAATTATTCTCGTAAGATTGGAATCTCTTTTATCATGCAGTAATTGTCTAAACTTTAGTCGGTCTGCAATCTTCAGCTGATTCAAAAATTGGTAATCACTTTTTGTAATCATCTTGGAAGCCATGGCCCAAGCGGGGAAACATCGCTCCTGAATGAAAGTATAGGAGAT
>JBMYQA010000234.1:5941-10000 GCA_049600855.1 Flammeovirgaceae bacterium
TGCAATTTTTTGATGACGCGAATCCTTCTTGATTTTATCATACAAAAGTAGAATATCTAAGCGATCTCCTTCAAGTACTTGTAAAAAGGAACTTTCTGAATACAATAATATACCTGTAATTTGGTGCTTTTCATTATAGGGTCTGCTAGCTTCTAAAATTTTTGCAATTTGTTTAGTCGAGCAGCTTTTGTGTCTTGAGCTGATGTATACGAGTTGTGCAAGCATAACAAAATAATGATAAAACTAACAAAAGTTTTCTTAGTAATCGTTCAATATTCTCGCCATAAACTGAAAGGTCTTTTTAGCCGCATTAATGGCGTATTCTTCGGCGGTGGCATCTTGAACAATGTTTTCGGCCTGTTCTCTGAACGACTTCCACATAAATGCCTGTTTTTTGCCATAACAACCATAGTAATGAAAAGAAGTATGCTTGACAATACTATGATTTTTTGAAAGTTCACGCTTAATAATGTTTCCTCCTAAAGTAGCTCCCTCCAGTACATATAGCGCACCAATTGCCTCAAATAAGTTCTGAATACGGTATAAATGAGACTTCGACTGTATTTCTTCTTCTAAAGCGTTTACAAATGCCGTTTGTTTCTCAAAAGCATATTGCTCTGATAGATCTTCATAGAGGTAACCGATTTTTCGTCGCTCCATGAACTGAATTTTTTGCAATTCAAACTCGCTCAAAGCTTTTATGATCGCTTCTTCAACAATCATGTGAAAAATGTAATTTTTCACAATTAATTTATGATATGACTCTAAGCTTAAGGTGCCACTCATAATTTCGCCAACATGTGCTAACGTTTCCACATTTTGATGCAAACGGGAAGTTGCCACTTTAAGCTTTTCCATCACAGAAATTGCAGGAGCTTTTTTTTGATCTACCATTGGTTTCATATTTATCAATTTAAAAATGTAATGGGCAGTTCTTGCTGATTGTTCGATAAAAAGATGTTTCGAATGGCCATTTGACCTATCACTTTGTGGGGGACTAAAATGACTAATCCTTGTAACCCACTTTGTTTCAATTGAGGTACCCAACCCGTAATGGCACCATTTTGTACCTTAACAGGAAGGTAGTTCCTTAACTCCCTAAAATTTAGAGATAACGATTTGATTTGACGACGCTTAACTAATGATAGCAACTCAGGAATAACATCATTAAGATTGTTTTCCTCCATGTGCCGTCCCCAAATTACCTCAATTAATGTTTCTTGATCTTGCGCATGCATAATCATAATTGATTAAACTAAAAAACAACTGTATTTATTTCGAATGCGTTAGCCTCGTAAGCTAACTGATAACAACTAATGCGGTCTGATTGATGGAAGCGCCTTCTTTAAGCAATTATAAAAGATAAACGTCTCTCTCGCTTTTGTAATTACCTCTCTTTGAGTCACTTCGACTTCATTTAAGAATTCAATAAATTGCTTCCACATGCTGGAGAGTTGCTTGCCGTAGCAACCGTAAAAAGAAATGCTTACGCTTTGCTGCATCACCCAATCTATTTTTAGGAGATTCTTTTTGATAACTGCTCCGCCAATAGCCGTTCCTTCTGATACATATAATGCGCCAAGTGCTTCTTCTGCCGATTGGATGCTAAAAGGCAACTGATCGACATGCATTACTAGCTTTTCCAGTAACCGCTCTTGGCCTAATGAACAAAGGTCATTTTTAACGTATTCAGCTTTTTTACGTTGTGACCAATTGATCTGTTCTTTCCATTCATTTGGTAAATGCTCTTCAATACCTCGCTCAATCGTCCGATGAAATAAATAATTGAGCAATAACCCTTCGATATACTCTTCTTGAGTAAGTTCATGCGTCATGATTTTAGCCGCATACTTACTTTCTCGAATTTGCATATGATAACTGTGGCAATGTTCTTTTAGTCTATGCATTAAACTCATAATCTCTTCAATTTATCGCTTATCAATTCTCGTAAAAGCTGATTTAGCCATTTGTAGCACCGACCTAAGCAAAAGGGTCATCGTGTACTACATCGTCTAAGTCATCGTAACTGGTTGAGTTTGATGCTTTATTATCTCCAAGGTCAACACCACCTAACGATGCAGTTGATGGTTGCTGTTGAACGGCCGTATTCACGGTGCTAGCGCCAGTTTGACGTTCATCTCGATAAGTAAGTGGTATATTTGTTTCATTTCCACTTAGCCAATTCGTTAATTGAGAGGTAGAGTCAAAATAGCCGATTTCTATTCCGCTATTTACTAACGATTTCTGCACACCTGAAAAAATTGCTTTCACTACAATTTGTGCCATTACCTTGCTTGGAATTACTATTCCGATACGTTTTACATTATGATCTTTAAGAACCCTTGGAAACCACTCATTCACCGTCCATACCTGTGTTTCTAAATTGATATAGGCAGCTAGGTGTTCATAGTTTAGCACTACAATTGAAGAATTACTGTCCATTAACACGGTAAAGACTTGTTCTTTCCCTTGCTTAAATTGTTCAGTTGTAGGTGAGCCCGTCCAATCTGAAACTACAGAATGAACTTGCCGATCTAGCTTGATTGTGATATAGGGTTCGATGAAAACTTCCTCCATGGTGAATAATATTTTCAGCGTAAAAAAGTTTAATTACCCTATAAGGGCGTCGCGAAGCTTTTTAGCAGTGCCAACTTCCATGGGCAACCACGCTTCCGACCGGTTAACCACATTTGCTTTCCAAGACTCAAAAGACTTTCGAGGATTTAATGGAGCATGAATGTATTTTTCATCAAAAATGGTATTTTTTGACGGATTACCTGCCCAAGTCGCAACAGTCACCTGTTCTGGCCTAAACCACAACAGAAAGTCTTTTCCCGTTGGTGTAATTGGTATAATTACTAACCCACTCGCCTTCTCCTTAATTTGCCTTGCAAAACCTGTTTGTGCAGATAAGCCCATTTTATCAAAATAACTCACGAGGTTATTCGTGTAAATCAAGCCTTTGCTATCTTCTTGAAAAACAAGATTGTAAGTATCGTTTACGAGGTGTTGAATAAGTGTGCGCACTTCGTCATCAGTAGGACCTTGGCCAAATACTTTTAAGATGTTGTTGTAGTACAACGCCGCACCACTTGCTCTAGCCAACTCTAACACCTCTTTGTGTTTACCTAAAATACCACTCGCTACATTCGGAGCTTGTTGTACGTTAGCTACTACCTGATCTTTCAAACCAATTAAACGGCTTTCATACAATTCAGGTTGTTCTCTCGACCATAACTCATCTGGAATGACTCCCGCAACTTGCTCGCAAATTAAACGGTGAGTATACGATAGCTCGCCTGGTTTTCGTTTATGACAAACAATGAATCCCCATAAGCGGCCATTCATCGTCATGGAAAACGTCAGTGATGCCCCTACGCCCATATTGGTTAAGTATTGGATATGGCACTGACGAGTTGCCCGCAGAATCGTATTGGTCATATCTAAGCTCCCTTCGGTGTTAGAGCCATCTGCTGCCGCAATTTTTACGGGCACATCAAATACATGGGGCATGTATCGGGTAAAGTTGGTACGATACAATTCGCGTACTTTACCTGGCGTTTCCCAAGCAGGAAATCGCGACCCCAAAAAAGAATTGATATCTGGTACTCTCGACTCTCCAATTACTTTTCCATGATATTGTTCATCAAATACATAAAACAATACCCGATCGTAATTGGTGATTTCTCGAATCTCATCTACTGCCGCCTGAATGAGTTCAGGTACAGTTTGTGCCCCTAATATCCGAACAATCGCTTTCTGAGATTTCTCTTGATAAATGGTTAAGGCATTTTCATTGGGCTGCGATTTTTCTACCTCGATAAATAATACGCCATTTCTTCGGTGTAAAATTAAATCGACAGCGCGGCCATTCACTTTCACTTGAATGGGATTAACCATTTTAAAGTTTTGGCTGCCAAGGTTCGCCTTGATTAACTGATAATCTTCAGATGAAAACAATGTTGCTAAAGGTTTCCCTAATAAATCTTGGTGGGGTAAACCAAATACTTTCATTGTATTCTCGCTAAGATAAGCGATGCTTTGATCAGATTCTCGCAC
>JBMYQA010000235.1:0-9984 GCA_049600855.1 Flammeovirgaceae bacterium
CCTCATATTTCAGAAAAACTACTGAATCTCAAACAGTTAAAACTACTAGAAGTCAAAGATTTAATGATAGAAAAGGATTCAGAAGAAGCCATTAAGCTTCAAGAAATGCTAAAGGAACTTAAAAATAAAGGAGTGTTAATTTATAACTAAGAGCCTGTTTTGAAATTAGTCATAAATTTTTTAAAACAGCCTCTAAGCAGATCAACAAAATGAACACCTGCTTAAATTTTAGTTAGGGTTTCTTCCATTTGATTCAAATGACGCTCTACGTGATAAATGCAAAAGGCTATCCATTCTAAACGCGTAAGATGGCCAAATAATGGGTGGGCATACAACATGCACTTTTTATTCCACCCATTGTTTTTTCCAATGCGCAGCAGCATTTTCCGTGTTTCTTTGAGCGCCTCCGAAATTTCAGTTTTGGATTTGTATTTTCGTTGTGGCAATATCACACCAAAGGCTGTCAGTTTTCTGCTAAAGTCTAAGAACCGCTCTTTAATCAGATCAACATTTGAACTGCTTTGTGCATCCACTTTTTCAACTGGTCCTCGAAATAACTTCATGAGTGCTTGCTCCAATTGCAAAATATGCTCGCAGCAATCCATGATAGACCACTCTTTTCTAGTTGGATTAACCAATAACTTAGAATCATCTACTTGTTGAATAAAATCTAAAAGCTTCGCTGTATTTTCTTCAAATGTTTTTAAGATCGTATCTTCCATATCTTCAGCTAGGTTTTACCTATTTAATTGTTATTGAACAAGTTAGTGTCCTTTTTGATAGAAGTCAAACTTCGGTCAAATTTATTCCTTAGAAAAAGCGTAAAAGATTTCGACAGTTTGTGAATTCAAGCATTAAGGCGTACTTTTGCGCTTCACTTTTTTTCAAGCATGCCAACTCAACAACATGTCTAAAGGAAAAATTATATTCTTTACAGCCCCATCTGGTTCTGGTAAAACAACAATCGTTAAACACCTACTTAAGCAGAACAAAAATTTATCGTTTTCTGTTTCGGCGACCACCCGAAAAAAACGTCCTCACGAACAAGATGGAGTAGATTATCATTTCTTAGATGTTACTAACTTTCGTCAAAAAATTGAAAATGATGAGTTTGTAGAATATGAAGAGGTTTATGATGGCTTGTATTATGGTACGTTAAAATCAGAAATTGAACGAATTTGGGCTACGGGAAAGCATGTGATTATAGATATTGAAGTAAAAGGAGCGCTAAACATTAAAAAGTGCTACAATGATCGAGCTTTAGGTGTTTTTATTCAATTAAAGGATATTGAAACGCTGGAACAAAGACTTCGTGCCCGTGGCACTGAAAATGAAGAACGTTTGAAAGAACGCTTAGCACGTGCTGCTTATGAATTGACCTTTGCCAACAAGTTCGATAAAATCTTAGTGAATGCAGAACTCTCTAAAGCGCTTGAAGAAGCCCAATTACTCTTAACAGACTTTTTAGGCCAAACAGCAAGTATTCAGTAATTTCTCCTTATCCCTCTACAGTTTCCGTCTCTGCATTCATCAGTTTCAAAATTGGAATCATGGCGCATTCTACAATGGGTGTAGATAATACTTCAAGGGCATTAATGGCATTGATACACAGTTCGCGCATTCCGATATAATAACTAATAATAGCGACAACAAAACAACTTACCGAATAGATTAACAATAATCGGGTGCCTTGCCAAAATATCTTTTTATCCCAAAAATAGACGTAGATAATGGTAATCGAAATTCCTACATTAATCACAACTAACACGATTACGGTAATCCATTTATAGAGCATATTGAATCGTTTTAATGCTCCAATAACGGCTACTTGGTCATCTAACCCCGCAATAAAATTCTGTAGTGAAATTCGAACAGTTGGTTCGATGGTTTGGTAGTAATACCAGTTTACGAAAAGAATGACAATTAAAATCCCTAACAGTAGAATTCGCTTAAAATCCAATTGCATATTTTTTTCACTATTTTGATGCGGTAAATTTAACCGAAGAATATTTATTAGCCCACACCATCCACATGGCAAAAACGACTGCATATACCATAAAGGTAAAGGTGTATTTATGGTTAAACTCTAAGGAAGAAGCATGATAGATTTGATTAAAAGCAAGCGCGATGACTCGGAGCACATTAAGCAGAAAAACAATAATGGAGCCGCCAATAATAAAAGCGATTTTTGTTTTTAAGGGTCCTGGATAAGCTATAATAAACCCTACATACAAGGCGATAATGACTAAAGCATTACATGGATCGGCAATAAACACCACTTTTCTTCCATCAATAAGCAGGTAGGCACCTTCTTGCCCTGGTAATTCATCAATTGTACTATCGTAAGGCAAAGCATCGATGACCCAGCTCGCAACCCGAGCAGTTTCTACGGTAATTAACCCATTTAAGCCTTCACCATTTTCTTTAATCAGTAAGGGTTCGCATACTGCTATCCAAATCACATACAAACCCACTGCTTTAATTAAAAACCAATGAAATGGTGTTAACTTGTTCAAAAAACCCTTCATAATGAATTATACAATTTGATGAATGCCCAAAGTTACCTTAAATCTTAGTCAATTTGCACTAATTCAACACATTTTATAGGAATAGCTATACAGCAACTTTTTAGTAAAATTTGCATGCAAAGGTTTGCAGATAACATCTATTATATTTGTGAAAAAAGGAAGTATATTTGGTAAAATTCCATCCCTACATAATTCGATACCCACTTATATTCCTTTTGCAAAACGGAAAATTTTGCAGCGCTCTAATAAAGGGTAACCTAATGTAAACCAATAGAAAAGCTAATGAGTAACGCCCATCCGATTTCTCCAGAAACTATTCCTGGTAAAGCAATTAAACATACGGCTAATGGCAATAGTTTCCATTTTCATTGCGATAATCGCACGGCACTTTATGTGCATGTAATTACCGATGAAATCATTCGTTTTCGATATACTCCAGATGGGGTTTTTCAAGATGACTTTTCTTATGCAATTGTAGAAGACTTAAAGGAACATGTATCAAAATTAAAGTTCACACAGTCCTATAACTTCTACGATATCAAAACCGCCAAACTGAATTGCAGAATCTTTAAAGAAGGATTAAGAGTTCAAATTTCCGACAAAAAAGGAAATGTGCTCAATGAAGATGCTGCAAAAGGATTTCATTGGGAAGAAAACAAATTACATGGCGGATACGTTGTTCAAATGAGCAAAAAAATCCAGATCCATGAGAACTTTTATGGTTTAGGCGATAAATCTACACGATTAAACTTAAGAGGGAAAAGGTTACAAAACTGGTCTACCGATGCCTTTGGTTTTGGGCCACATACTGACCCGCTCTACAAAAACATTCCATTTTTTTATGGTAGCCACGATAATGGTCATTATGGATTGTTTTTCGATAACTCTTTCCGTTCCTTTTTCGATTTTGGTCATGAGAAAGGAGATTTGTGCAGTTTTTGGGCACATGGAGGCGAAATGAATTATTATTTCATTTATGGCCATACCTTAACCAATGTAGGTGAAAACTATACCTATCTGACAGGCAAACCCGAACTTCCCCCACTTTGGGCTTTGGGTTTTCACCAATGCAAATGGAGTTATTATCCTGAAAGTGAGGTACGAGAACTCGCTGCAAAATTTAGAGACTTGGAAATCCCGTGCGACTGCATTTACCTCGACATTGACTACATGGACGATTACGAATGCTTCACTTGGGATAAGAAAAAATTTCCCAATCCTCCTAAAATGATTGACGATTTAAAAAAGGACGGATTCAAAACCATTGTCATGATTGATCCTGGAATCAAAATAGATGAGAACTATTTTGTGTATCAACAAGGCATCAAAGGGGATTACTTTGTGAAACGTCAAGATGGTGATTTGCTCAAAGGAGAAGTATGGCCTGGCCAATGCCACTTTCCTGATTATACCAATCCGAAGGTGCGCGAATGGTGGGCAACACTTTATAAAGAAATGATTCGCAAAGATGGAGTCGCAGGGTTTTGGAATGATATGAATGAGCCCGCAGTGTTCGATCGGGATGAAAAAACCATTTACGATGATGCACGCCATAATTATGACGGACATCCTTGTAGCCATAGAAAAGCCCATAATATTTATGGCATGCAAATGGCTCGCGCCAGCTACAAGGGCATTAAAGAATATATTTATCCCAAAAGACCCTTCTTAATCACCAGAGCCATTTATGCAGGTACACAACGCTATGCACTTGGTTGGACGGGTGATAACCAAGCTACTTGGGAACATTTAAAAATAGCTAACACGCAATGCCAACGCTTAAGCATCTCAGGCATGTCATTCATTGGGACGGATATTGGTGGTTTCGACGGTGTTCCGACAGGTGAACTGTTCACGAGATGGATACAATTAGGCATTTTCCATCCCTTTTTCCGCGTGCATTCTATGGGCGATAACTTGAGCGGTGCCATGCCGATTGACCATGCAGCGGTAGAAGCCAATAAACGAAGTGGCAAGATTACCGATCAAGAGCCTTGGTCTTTTGGAGATGAATACACGCCAGTGATCAAGAAGTTTATCGAGATGCGTTATCAGTTATTGCCTTACATTTATACGGCTTTTTGGCAATATGCTACGGTAGGTACGCCCATGATTCGCTCCTTGGCATTTTTAGATTCGGATGATAAGCAAACCTTTTATCGTGAAGAAGAATTTGCCTTTGGG
The DNA here is from genome assembly GCA_049600855.1 of Flammeovirgaceae bacterium. Lineage (GTDB taxonomy): Bacteria > Bacteroidota > Bacteroidia > Cytophagales > Flammeovirgaceae > JBMYQA01. The sequence goes on from JBMYQA010000235.1 coordinate 4,713, forward strand.
GAAAACTTATTGGTTTGCCCAATGACACTCCCAGGGCAAGACAAACGGTTAATGTATTTACCCGAAGGAGAATGGTTTAACTATTGGAGTGATGAGCTGGTAGAAGGAAAAGAAGAAATAGAAGTAGATGCCCCTATAGATGTCATTCCCATATTTGTTCGACCTGGCGCTGTGCTGCCTTTTGCTCCTTCAATGCAGTACGTTGGAGAAAAAGTAATCGAACAACTGACCCTACATGTCTATTACATTGAAGGAGAACACGTAAGTACACTTTATGAAGATGAAGGTGAAGGTTATGGTTATCAAGAAGGAGATTATCAGCTTAAGAACTTTACTGTAACAGGAAATTCCAAATGGGTGCGCCTATCTCAAAAGTGTAAGGGCAATTTCAAGGTATCTTATCGAACGTATAAAGTGATTTTACACGGTATTCCATTTCATACCAAAACCATTACTGTTGATGAAGATGATCCAATCAAAATCAAAAATAATATTTTTGAAGTTAGCGCTGACTTCAAAGACATCTTGATTGAATAAATAGGTTGTGTAGTGATTAATTAACTGGTCCAAGCGAATGCTTGGACCTATTTTTTTGCAAGCGTCTCGCTGCTCGCTGTAAGTGAATGCTTAAAATCAGTTCATTTTCTATTAAACCCAAGTCACTTTCTCTTCAATTGCCCCTCGCTTGCTATCAGGTGGTGTTTCTTTCGGATACCCCAAATAAAAGAAGCCCAATACTTTATCCTTTTCGCCTAAGCCAAAATATTCTTTCAATTGTTCTTTATAAGTCACTCCCCCACTCGACCAATAGCCACCAATTCCATAAGCAGTAGCTGTTAAATAAATATTTTGTACGGCACAGGCTGTAGCCTCAATCTCTTCAATCTCAGGTATTTTTTGGGATTGTTGTCGTTTCATGCAAATGGCAATCACATGAGAGGCTTTTTGAGGGTTGTTTAATAATTTATTGAATTTAACCTCTTGGTAACTTTCTTCTGGTGTTAACTCTTTATACAGCTCAGCTTGCAACTCGCCTAACTTCTTTAAACTCTCCCCCTTAAAAACAAAAAAGCGCCAGGGTTCTGTTCTTCCATGATTTGGAGCCCAATTTGCATTTTCTAGCAGCTGATTAATAATCTCATCATCAATAACCTCACCTGAATATTGATCTGGAAATACAGATCTTCGATGACGAATTAAATGGTTAAGTTCTTCTTTGTTGTAATTCATTTGATTAGGTTATCATTGTAGATGGCAAATATAACGCTTGTCTAAATAACCTCATATACGAAAAACTGTTTTGAAAACTTTATTTACAGAATTGCTTAATCTTCCGTTTCGCCTTTTTATTGCCCAACGAAGCTGCCTTCGCCCAATCTTGGCAAGCAATTACATAATTTCCAAGATTGTATTCGGCATTACCTTTAATGTAGTAAGACTTAGACTTGTTCATTCTAATAAATGAGGCCCAATTGCAGGCAATAATTGCTTCTTCATGCTCTCCCAAAGTCTCATGGATTTCACCTTTTTCTACATAAACATCGTATTGTAACTCAGGCAATCGTTTAGGGTCAAGCATAATGCCGTATGCTTCCCCAAATTCGTCTGTATACTCCTTTATAATGTAATTACTAGCAGTATCATAGTAACTCAAAGCAGTGTTGATATCGTTCAAGTGTTTCGCGTATATCCTACCTAATTCTGCATAAGCAAACACAATACTCCTTTTATTCTTGATCATTTTATACAAGTATTTTTGCGATTTATAGTATTGCCCAATGTGTTTGTATGCCTCTGCCATTCTCGTAGATAAAAATATTTCTTCAGATGGATCTAATTCCTCCCACAATTCAAAAAAAGCCAAGGCTTCGGTGTATTCTTTATTTTTAAACCGTTCTTGTGCTTGTTCTTCCATCAATTGAATCACCTCTTGATAAAATTGATCCATCTCCCGATCATAGGCATCCAGCTCATCCATTTCATGTTGTAATTCCGCAATTAAGCTTCTAAATTCATTCGCAGTCATCTCATGCTTCACACGCATTTTCAATTCAGTTCGTTTTGCTTCGAGTTCTTTACTGCGTAAATACGTAAGCACTGCACTCACACCATAAAATATCAAAAAGAGCACTAAAATGGAGCCCATTATCCCCATTGCCCAAGCAAAACCTTTCTTTTGATCTTCTGATCGCGAATAACGAGCTCTACTATAACGCGCAAATCCTCTTGCTTGTTCGCTATATTGCCTCCTGTGATAACGCGGGTCGCGATGCTTATTAGTGCTTGAGGTACTTGAACGAAAGTTGATTTCATAATCTCGGTTCATCAAGCGAAGATCATATTGCGCTTTTAAGCTAGGATTTGATAACACTTGATAGGCTGCATTGACTCGTTTAAACTTTTCTTCAGCAGAACGGCGATCATGAGGATTTTTATCAGGATGATATTTCACGGCTAAGCGCTTAAACGCCCGTTTAATTTCATGATCTGTGGCTGTTGCCGTCAATCCAAGTATGTGATAATAATTTTCCATTTTCTTTTTGGGGTCATGTTGTGTTTGATTGTTCTGTCAAATTGGGCAGCTTGTGGCTAATAAACGTTTACTGATAAAAAACCGTCCAGCGCTTTTCGTTCGTTCGTTTTTCAGCTGGAATCTCACCTTTATTATAGGTTGCTGGATTACCTATAGTAGGAAAGGCGATTGAATTATCCCAAAAATGTGGGTAGCTTTTATAGAATAATGATTTTTCCGAAATATTTTCAGCTGACTTTTGACCAATTGCATTGCCTTTAGCCAAGTGGTTTCTGCCAGGAAGCAGTAAATTCCCCATAAACAGGGCTTTACTAGTTACCTCATTGGCAATTACATTATGCCCATTTCCCGCTGTTGGTGAGTAAATGATCCCATACAGCTTTACGCGATTTCTAAATAGGGTATTATCAGGTCCTGATTCTCCCCAATATTTATCTACCATAATATTCTGCACCACATTCCCTTCAAATAAATTAGCAAACGGATAATGACCATGCATAGAAATATCGCCAGAATAATTGCTAATCAACTCCTTACGTGTTGGCTTAAAGGAATAATTATAGGCAAATACATTTCCATTAGCTCCTTGCTTTACCATCATCGCGTGGCGCAAATGGCTAAAAATATTATTCTCAATGAGGCATTCTCCAGAGTGACTGATGAGTGTGACTCCATAACCTCGCGTACCAGAACCCGAATAATCAAAGGCATGATGAAAATAACACCCCGACACTTCTATATTTGAGCTAAAGGCAATGATGAGATGACTCCCCGCACTCTTCTTTCCTTCTACGCCTTTCACCCAACAATTCACTGCATAACGAAACTGGATATTAAAATTATTGCCTTTGGATGGTTTGTTAAAGCGCTCAACCGATAGATTTTGAATACCGACATTTTGGGCTGGTTTCATGATGCCTAACTCGGGCTTTAAATTAAAATCATAGTCAATCCGAATGGGGCGATCGATGTGTATTTGTTTGCCATTAAGCTTGGTAACTTTCACAATTTGCCCAACACAATACCTTGCCCAATCTCTCGGCTTTTTATCCCAGCTCCCATTTTCTTGTCGCAACTCTAGGTAATCTCCTACCTTGATATCAGCATCAACCTCTTGGAGCATTAACACCTGATCTCCTTTTTTGGGCGCATTTTTAAGCGCTTGAAATACTCGAGGTTTATCACCTGACGCCACAATACAATTCAGATTTTTTGAACCTGAATCAAATAAAAGATGCGTTTGATCAGAGCCATCACCAGTAATCACCGTGCCACTAGGTAGCAATAAGGTTTGTTTCAATAGATAAGTCCCCTTCGGAAAATAGACTTCTCCCCCACCTTTGCGGAGCTTTTTCAGCAAACCCAAAATAGCATTAGAATCATCACTGAATCCATCTCCTTTTGCGCCAAACTCTTTTACATTGTAGCGTTTACTTGGCGTATACTTAGCTCGTAAACCAGCCGTAGACCAATCCACTTTACGATCAGCACTTATTGTTTGAGCTTGGGTATTTTCGATCATTATAATGAGTAAAATTAGGCTAACTATGATTCGCATAACTTATCTTTCTGGCTGTTTAGGTTTGTATTTAGACTTTTGGAAGATATCTTGAGCATTCCAATTATCCATTAGAGCCTGCAAGGTAATATCCTCATGCTCATGCATATAATGTTTTACAATTTGCCAACCCAACCACTGCCCCACTCTTCCAGGACACTCATCCGCAATATCTACTACACGAGGTGCCTCCGCGATGTATTTATTTTTTACCATATCAGCAGTTTCAAAAAACAACTTATTTTTCACAAAATGGGTGTAGATATCCACCTGATTGTGATGTACATTGAGAAGATCTTGACCACGATAGCCGATAATCAAGCTATCATTTGCAGTAGGCACCATATGTTTTACAAAAGTAAAAGCCTTGCCAAAAAAGACCATATCGGCAACTAGCGAATTATCTCTAAACGTTCCTTGTCCTTTAGGAGGATGAACCTGATTAAAAAAATCTGAAAATCGCAACATGGTATTGGTCACCATATGTTTTTTATCTAATCTTCTTAAAATATACCCTGGCACCTGACTTGCGGGAGGTTTATAGGTTGCAGTTTCACCTCCAAAATAATCTAATCCTAAAATGAGGTAATCTGTACTCACTTGAATATCAGCGCCAAAGCCATAGTTTCCAAATCCAGACACTACCAAGTGAATATCAGGAGCTTCAAATGAGGGGTAATAGTATTTGATGTGCTGAAATGCTTTTTTAAACGCTTGTTCTAACTCCGAAAAATCGCCATAAATGCGCTCGGCATCCATAAATAAGGTATCGGAATATTCATAAGTGGTAAATTCGAGAATTAGATTTACCAGAATGGAATCGTGAGGATATTGACTACGACTAAAGAAAAACTCTGAAAAATTAGGATCTTTATTCAATAAAGCCATCACATCCGCTTTGGTTTTACATTCCCGCAACTCTTGGTCTACACGCCTCACCTTAAAATCGATTTGAATGTCAGATACGTCAGGATGCTCATCATCACCACAAGAGATGACAAGCATTGCCATGGTGAAGATCAAAAAATAGTTAAGAATAATTTTCATAGTCGCTATGATATTTTTTTGTCGAATATAAGCGCTATTCTCTATGCAAGCCCAATGCCATTAGCTAAAACTAAGGGTAGTTTTCTTGAATTTTGATACAACCTTTCACTTTTCAGTACATGTAGTGATATTGG
>JBMYQA010000236.1:0-9877 GCA_049600855.1 Flammeovirgaceae bacterium
ACCTCTTCCCATCCCGAACAGAGAAGTTAAGCCCTGCAACGCCGATGGTACTGCCTTGACAGGTGGGAGAGTAGGTAATCGCCACTTCCTTATATAAATACAAAGGGTTCTTAGTTACAACACGTAATTAAGAACCCTTTTTTACTTTATTATAAATATCCTGAAAATAATTAAATATCTTGTCACTTGAGATTTATTTAATCATGAGGTAAATAAATTAGGTCATCATGTTATATTAGCAATACGAACTAAGTAATTGACTGATATGAAATCCCTCCGACTTGATGTTGAAAATCTAAACTTATTGGTATTTAAAGAGCAAGAAGTACCTGAGCTTACTGAAGGCATGGCGTTAGTGAAAGTTCAAGCTGCTGCATTGAATAGAAGGGACTTCTGGATACGTGAAGGTAAATATCCTGGAATTAAACCAGATATTACTTTAGGGTCAGACGGGTGTGGAATCGTAGAAGTAGTTGCTGATGAGGAACATAAGGAGTGGATCAATAAAGAAGTAATTATTAATCCGAATATTAACTGGGGAGACGTTGAAGAACACCAAAGTCAAGATTATCGGATTTTAGGGATGCCTGATGATGGTACATTTGCAGAATATATCATTGTTGGTATTGATCGGTTAAGCGAGAAGCCAAAGCATTTAGATGTTTACCAAGCTGCGGCTTTGCCATTAGCGGGTTTAACCGCTTACAGAGCTGTATTTACACATGCAGCAGTTAAAAAAGATGATGTTGTACTTGTTTCAGGTTTTGGGGGAGGTGTAGCACAGTTTGCCTTTCAGTTTTGTGTAGCAGTTGGAGCTCAAGTTTATGTGACTACGAGCAGTGAATCAAAATTGAAAAAGGCAAAAGAGTTAGGTGCTATCAATGGGGTAAATTATAAAACAGAGAACTGGCATAAGACTTTAAAAGAAATGTCGGGAGGGTTTACTCATGTTGTTGATAGTGCAGGAGGTGATCAGGTAAATACAATTATTAAAACGATGAGGCCAGCAGGAAGATATGTATTTTATGGAGCATCGTTAGGTTTACCAAAGAATATCGATTTATACCGGGTCTTTTACAATCAAATCAGAATTCAGGGGACAACAATGGGGAGTGATAAAGAGTTTGGGGCTATGATTGATTTTGTAAATGAACACAAAATCTTTCCTATTGTAGACTCTGTGATTCCCTTTGAAAATGCATTAAAAGCATTTGAAAAAATGAAAAAAGGAGAGCAAATGGGAAAAATTGTGCTCTCTATTGCTAGACCAGTGCAAGGTGGAAATAAACTACAAGAATCAGTAAGTAAAATTAAAGACTTCTTTAAAGGGATGTGGGGCAATAATTAGCCTATTTACATGCTCCTTTTTTCCAAGAACTAACTCCTTTAGCTTGAGCCTTATAGGGGTTTTCATAGGTTTTTCCATCACAACCACACACTGGATCGAAATCGCGAATTTCAAAAGGCTGTTTTTTAGGTTTAGTCATGCAGGTTAGTTTTTCTAATTGTTTGACTACAGATTGCTTCATCCTGAGCTCTCCAGACGGACTACATTTATCTGCTTTATAATATTTATTCGTCCCCATATTTGCAAAAATCAAATAAGATTCTCCTTCATAAAATATAAAGTCACACGAGCTAAACCCAGCATGTAAGGTGACTTTCCGATTAAAGCCATGTTGTCCTTTCCAGTATTGTAAAATTTCAAACACGATGGCATCTGTACCAGTTTCTTCTTGATAAATTTCTGTCACTGTTCCAATAAATACTGCTTCGTAAGTTTCAACACGTTGTTCTATAGACAATGTATCGCTGTTTGAATCACAAGAACAAGGTAAGTATTTATCTTTTGCCCATTCTCCTTGTACAACACTTCCATCGGCGTATTCTAAAACACCTGAACCATCTCGTTGATTGTTTTTCCAATCACCATAATATTGGGTACCATCAGGCCAAAAATGCTTCCCTTTTCCATTAGCCATGTCATTCTTCCAATACCCTTCGTGTTTTTCTCCATTAGGTTGTTTTAATATACCCCACCCATTTTTTCTACCATTAAAAAAAGCGCCTGTGTATGTTGCTCCGTTTTTCCATGTATAGGTACCGTATCCACTTCTTACCCCATTTTGCCAATCTCCGCTATATCTATCTCCGTTAGGGTAAGTCATGGTACCTTTTCCATTCATTAAATTATTTTTCCATCTACCCTCGTATTTTCGTCCATCTTTCCAAGTGCAGGTGCCATATCCGTGACGAAAGCCTCTCTTCAATTTTCCGTCGTATACACCCTGATCAACTTGGGTTGAATCATTGGATTGGGCAAGAAGTATTGAAGTACACAATAATAGTGAAAGGAATACAAAGGAGGTAAATAAAAAGTTACGCATAAGTGGTTGAATTTAAGGAATATCCATGTATTTGTGAGTTTGTAAAGAAATGTTCCATTTAGGGTTTTGCTTTACATATTCAATGATAAGCGGCAGCATTTGAGCTTGCTTGTCCCATTCTGGTTGTAAGAGTAGCTTACAATCTGGACGTACTAAGCTGGCATAATCTTCTGCCCACTGAAAGTCACTCTTATTATAGACAATGATTTTGAGTTCATGGGCAGCTAAATGAAACTCAGGTAGTGCTTTTTTAAATTTTTTAGGAGAGAGACAAATCCAATCAAGGCTCCCGGATAGTGGATGGGCACCTGAGGTTTCAATATTAATGGTGAAACCTGCTTGATGTAGGGCATCGGTTAATTCGGTTAAATCATACATTAAAGGCTCTCCTCCAGTAATTACGACTAATTTTGTAGGATATTTTTTTGCTTCATTTACAATTTCTCCAATTGATACTTGAGGATGTATGGAGGCATCCCAAGATTCTTTGACATCACACCAAATACAGCCCACGTCACATCCTCCTAGCCTAATAAAATAGGCCGCATGACCTTGGTAAGTGCCTTCGCCTTGAATGGTATAAAAAGCCTCCATTACGGGAAGTGTAGAGGAGACGGATTGTGCTTCAAAAACAGCTGAGTTAGTTGTATCTATCGCCATCTAAGCCTAATTTTTTACTTAATGTATTAATCTTTTTTTTCAACCCTTTACGATTGGGATAAATCGATTCTAGCTTGCGGAACGCATGAAAAGCACCTAATTCATCACCAATAATTAAACAAATGGTTGCCCAACCAGAAAGAGCGCCAAAATGTCTGGGTTCTAGCTCAAGTGTTACCTTAATGTCATCAATGGATTTTTTGTAATCACCACGAAGGTAAAATGCCGTAGCTCTTTTATTCCATCCTTCTGCATAATTTGGATTTTTATCAATAATCATTGAAAAATCGGTGATCGCGTCAGAAAAATTTCCATCAGACATCGCCTTACAACCCTTTTCCATCAGAAAATCTAAGTCTGCTTCTCCACTAATCATCCATACTTGCCATACTTTCTCAATCGTCTTTTGAATTTCTTCTTCTTCTTCAGACGTTTTCAGAATATGGAATAGATTATTTAATTTTTTTTGATCCATAAATGAGTTTAATGTCAGTTGTCAATTCAACTGCAAACATGAAAAACTACACCGCTTAAATTTCTAAAGGTAGTTTTTTAATTTTGAATGTTAATACAAAGATAAGAGATTCCTTTGAGAGCAAGTCTATCTTATCTGATTACTAACGCTTAATGCATGAATGCTATATACTTTTAACGAAATTATTGACTCGTGAAGATTTGTTTCTCCTATTTATATAACACTAATATCATGAACTTGGTTTTATTGAATCTGCTGAACCAGCGACTGAACTGCTTTTGGGTACTTATGATTGTTTTTTATGCTACAGGCATAATTGAATTAGCTGCTCAACAGCGGGTACAGCTAGTGAATAATCCTGAATTAACGCCTGATATTATTGAAAAAGACCCTGTGGTGAGTTGGAATGGGAAAGTCATGGTGTTTATTTCGAACAAAGGAGGCAAGTGGAAGTTTTACGAAGCCAAGAGATCTGAAGCAGGCGTTTGGGGGGAAGTAAAGTCGTTAGATCAGTTGAACGCCTACAGTGAAGCTGGTGGAAGTATCCATTCTCCTACTTTAAATTACAATGGCACAATTATGTATTTTGGTGCAAACTATGAGAATGACGGAGGCGGCATGAATCTCTATTACTCCGAGAAAAAGGGAGGTGTTTGGAAAGAGCCAATTAAATTAGACAAACCCATCAATACAGAAAACTATGAGGGTTCGCCTTCAATTAGTCCTGATGGCAAAACGCTTTATTTTGTTCGAAATAATCCTTTAGGAGAATATAAAGATTACATCTGTAGAGCAATCTATGTTTCTTATAAAAACAACCGAGGCCGTTGGTCAGAGCCTGAATTGTTGCCCAGTCCAATTAATTTAGGGTGCGAAGAAAATCCACAGGTTTCCTTTGATGGGAAAACTTTGTATTTCAGCTCGATTCGAAAATATAAGGATGAGGTAGGTCGTGAAGCGAAGGATGGTTATGACCTGTATTATACAAAGAAATTGGGTAACCGAATTTGGCTTAGTCCGATTATCTTAGATTCATTGAGTACAGATGATGATGATCAAAGTCCAACATTAGCTGCTTTTGGAGATTCGTTGTATTACAGTAGTCATGATCAGAAAAAGAAGAATCTTAAAAAGCATTATGGAAGCGTTTATACTGGAAAGCTACCGAGCCACGCTCGCCCTGCTTACGTCATGCGTTTACAAGGCGTGATTCTAGATCAAAATTCTAAGCAACCCGTAGCTGCTCAGTTACACCTTAAAGATCCTTATACTTCTGAAACAATCGCAATTTATGAGAATGAACCTACTACGGGAGCCTATGAAATTTTTTTACCTGCCGGACGAGCCTATCAAATAGATGCCTCCAATGCTGGATATTCCCATGATATTTTTCAGTATGACTTGAGGAAGCTTGATAAAAATAAATCCATAGAGCGTAATATCGAAATATATGCTAAGGTGAGATTAACCCTGAATGTATTTGATCAGGAATTATTTGAACTACTAACAGCGAAGATTACCATTTTCGATCAGGAGCAGCGAACAGAAATAGAAGAAGCTGCTGCAACATTGGTTTCAAAGGGACGATATGAATTAACACTACCAATCGGAAAACATTACTTATTCAGGTTAGAAGCTCAACATTATCAAACACTTGAGTATCTTTTCGACATGAGGCAGGTCGTTCGGTTTGCGAAGTATGAAGAAGATTTGACCTTAAAACGAGAGAAACATCAGTTTCAAGTAAAGGTGATGGATCAAGAAACGCAACTTGGCTTGAAAGAAGCCATCCAGGTGACTAATGTAGCTCGAAGAGAGCATATTACAATTCGAGAAACAGATGTTGTGGGAACATATAGGATGGAACTGCGAGCAGGTGATACTTACCAATTTAAAAGCCATCCTGCAGGCTATGCCTTTTTTGATTCTACACTAACCATAAATGCAGGAACTCAAGAGTCGCTTTTGATCGCATTAACTCCAATTAAAGAAGAAACGAAGTTTGTATTGAATAATATCAGCTTTGAGCTTAATTCCGCTGATTTAGTAGAAGAATCTTACCTAGAATTGGATCGAGTTGTTGAATTCATCAAAGAGAATCAGCAAGTGAGCATTGAGTTATCGGCGCATACGGATGATCGAGGTACGGATGAATATAACTTATTTTTGTCGGATAAAAGGGCTGAGGCGGTTAAACGATACTTTATTGAGAAAGGCGTATTACCCGAACGGTTAACATCCAAAGGTTATGGCGAGAGCCAGCCACTTGTAGAGAATACATCTGAGGAAAATCGGGCTAAGAATCGAAGGGTAGAGCTAAAAATCATCAAGGTAGATGTGGAAGAATGAAGGTGAAATTACCCGTTTTTGAAGAGAATTATTTTTCTTTGCGGTTCGGCAATTTATACCGCACAAAATCAAGTTGTAGCAATAATATTAGATTAATGGGATTTAAAGAGGAAATTGAGCGAAGACGAACATTTGCAATTATCAGTCACCCAGATGCAGGGAAAACTACCTTAACTGAAAAGCTGCTTCTTTTTGGAGGAGCTATTCAAGTAGCAGGCGCGGTGAAATCGAATAAAATTAAAAAGACAGCCACTTCTGATTTTATGGAAATTGAGCGGCAAAGGGGAATCTCAGTGGCTACAGCAGTGATGGGCTTTCACTATGGCGGAAATAAAATCAATATTTTGGATACGCCTGGTCACAAAGATTTTGCAGAAGATACCTTTCGTACTTTAACCGCTGTAGATAGTGTGATTACGGTGATTGATGTGGCAAAAGGGGTAGAGATGCAAACTGAAAAGCTCGTAGAAGTTTGCCGAATGCGCGCTACACCATTAATTTTCTTTATCAATAAGTTGGATAGACCTGGTAAGGATGCTTACGACTTATTGGATGAGGTGGAACAAAAGTTAAATGTAAAGGTACGCCCATTAAGTTGGCCCATTGGTATGGGACAAGATTTGCAAGGCGTGTATAACCTTTATGAGAAGAAATTAAATTTATTCAGCCCAACAGATAAGCAACGTATTGCGGATAATAAAATCTCCATCGAGGATTTGTCTGATGATGCTTTAGTAGAACACATTGGAGAAGAGGCCGCAGAGCTCTTGCGGGAGGAAGTGGAACTTGTGGATGGTGTTTATCCTCCATTTGATTTGGATGCGTATCGGGCAGGAGAAGTTTGTCCCGTATTTTTTGGAAGTGCATTGAACAACTTTGGTGTACAAGAACTATTGGATTGTTTTGTCAATATTGCGCCACATCCGAGTACTGCCCAAACCGAAGAACGTGAAATCAGTGCTTTTGAAGATAAGTTTTCTGGATTTGTGTTTAAGATTCATGCCAATATGGATCCTAAGCATAGAGATCGCATTGCCTTTGTGCGGGTGTGTTCAGGGGTATTTAAGCGTGGAAAAAGTTACTTGCATACCCGTTTGGGGAAACAATTAAAGTTTTCGAACCCTACTTCATTCATGGCAGAGAAGAAAGAGTTAGTTGATGAGGCTTTTCCAGGCGATATCGTCGGTTTATATGATTCAGGACACTTTAAAATTGGAGATACGCTTTCTGAGGGCGAAAAAATACATTTTAAAGGCATACCAAGTTTTTCTCCTGAGTTATTCCGATACATTGAGAATGCTGATCCGATGAAAGCCAAACAATTACATAAAGGGATTGATCAGCTGATGGATGAAGGTGTGGCACAACTTTTCATTAAAAACTTGAATGGCCGTAAAATCATTGGCACAGTAGGACAACTGCAATTTGATGTACTTCAATATCGCCTACAGCATGAATATGGAGCAAAATGTCGTTACGAAAATGTTCCATTAAAAAGAGCTTATTGGATTAGTTCAGAAAATGAAGAACAACTTAAAGCTTTCCGAAAAAATCAATATAAGAACATGGCAGTGGACAAACATGGGCAAGATGTTTACCTGAGCGATTCTGATTTTTTCATTCGAATGTTGAACGAGCAATTCCCTGATGTGAAATTCCATCAGACTTCAGAATATAAATAGTCATTGACAAATCCCCTTTTCAAGCTTTAGATTTGTTGTGTTACACTAAAAAAGTAATCCCAATCTGACCGCAGATTGGGATTTTCGGTTTAACTACATCGTTAAGGTGGAGATGAGTTGTTCACTTATTTAGAGATTGTTACTTTGTTAATGGTCAGATTTGATTTCGTATCAGGTGAGCAAAATTGATAAGTAAACATCGCCATGCCATCATGACCAATTAATACGTTTTCATTATTTTGCGCTCCTGTTGTGCATGGAATTTCAGCAGAAAATTTAACACGCACTTCGTAATCATTTGTATTTTTGATTTTTACTAAAGTCTTCGCATGTTCGGCAACATTATTCATGATGGTTGCCGAATAAAATGCCACACCATCTTGTTCAAAAATGAGTGTCCAACTGTGTTTAGGATTCGCACCTGCAAAGGTGACCAAGCAAACACAGAGTAATGATAAAGTTAGGTATAATTTTCTCATACGTTCGGAAAGTATTGTTTGAGTTTCGTTAACATCTATTGACATGAACGAAGATTCATTCACTAGGTTTATGATATTTCCATCAGAATTTAGGTAAAACTTACATATCCGATTTTTAGAGCCTATTTGAAAATATATTCTTGATTTTTTAGGCGACTTTTTCCACCTGTCTTCGTTACTAAACTCTGCTTTTAGCGCCTCAGCAGTTGGAAAGCTTCACGACTAATTTTAAAACAGTCTTTTAGAGAGAAACCGATCTATCTACCCAATTAATTAATGTTAGACAAGTTCTTTGTTAAAGAGTTGATAAAACAAGCAGTTAAGGAGAATCTTTTTGGCTATTCTTTGTTAGGAGAAATAATTGCTTCGGTGGCGGGTAAATTTATGTTTTAAAGCTATTCAGCGATTTTTACCGAAGTCTTTAGCGAAGCTAAAATTATTCAGTGGATACAAGGTCAAATTATTCTTTAAATTCATACCTTTGGGCAATTTTTAGAACTTGACCAATAAATAATTAACGGCAATGAAATTTGGAACAAAAGCAATTCATGCTGGTGTAGAGCCAGATCCAACCACGGGAGCAATCATGACTCCAATCTATCAAACAAGCACCTATGTGCAAGCATCTCCGGGCAATCATAAAGGATATGAATATGCACGCACACAAAACCCGACACGTGATGCATTACAAGCGAGCTTAGCTGCTTTAGAAAATGGAAAGCATGGATTTTGTTTCGCCTCTGGAATGGCTGCTACTGATACGGTAGTAAAATTGCTAAGACCTGGAGATGAAGTAGTTGTAACAAATGACCTTTATGGGGGAACGTATCGTATTTTCACAAAGGTATTTGCCAATTATGGCATCAAGTTTCATTTTGTGGGCATGGAAGAAATTGCGGAGGTCGAACAATACATCAATGAAAATACAAAAATGATTTGGGTGGAAACGCCAACTAACCCATTAATGAACGTCATTGATATTGAAGGAGCAGCCAACATTGCGAAAAAGCACGATATATTGCTTTGTGTAGATAATACTTTTGCCACGCCTTACCTACAAAATCCATTAGACTTAGGCGCTGATATTGTTTTACACTCTGTAACAAAATATTTAGGTGGCCACTCTGACACGGTTATGGGTGCTGTAATTACGAACAGTGATGAATTGGGCGAACAATTTGCATTCTTACAAAACTCTTGCGGAGGTGTTCCCGGCCCTCAAGATTGCTTTTTAGTGTTAAGAGGGATTAAAACATTGCACATTCGTATTGATCGGCACTGTGCAAATGCACAGAAAATTGCTGAATATCTATTAACACATTCAAAAGTAGATCGTGTGTATTATCCTGGTTTTGAATCTCATCCAAACCACGAAATTGCTAAAAAGCAAATGCGTAACTTTGGTGGAATGATCTCTTTTACCTTAAAAGGGGATCGCGTAGAAGAGGCCACTCAAGTGCTGGAGCGATTTAAGGTATTTACATTGGCGGAGTCATTAGGTGGAGTAGAATCTTTAGTAGGGCATCCCGCATCTATGACTCATGCAAGTATTCCCAAAGAAGAGCGTGAAAAAGCTGGTTTGAAAGATTCATTAATTCGTTTGAGTGTAGGTATTGAAGATGTAGACGATCTCATTGCAGATTTGGATCAGGCAATTGGTTAATACGAATTATAAAAGTCAATGGAGAGGCGGTTATAACTATAATCGCCTCTCTTCTTGCTATTAAAAATCCAACTTGTATAAGTTATTGCTTTTTAAAGCACGGAATGCTTAGTGAAGCATAATTTATCTAACAATAACTTACCTTTCCTCACAAGATTGGTGGTTTTTTGAGGGATGCTTTT
>JBMYQA010000237.1:0-9875 GCA_049600855.1 Flammeovirgaceae bacterium
GCCAAGTGTAGAGATTCACGTATTGCAAGGTGAGCGCTCAATGGCTAAAGATAATAAAACGATTGGCCGTTTTAACCTTCAAGATATTCCTCCAGCGCCAAGAGGCATTCCTCAAATCGAAGTAACATTCGATATTGATGCCAATGGTATCTTGAATGTTTCTGCAAAGGATAATGCTACTGGTAAAGAGCAAAAAATCAGAATTGAGGCTTCTTCAGGTTTAACCGATGCAGAAATCGAAGCAATGCGTAGAGAAGCAGAAGCAAACGCTGCAAGCGATCAAGCTGCACGTGAGTCGGCTGAGAAAATCAACGCAGCTGATTCCATGATCTTCCAAACAGAAAAGCAATTGACGGAGTATGGGGAGAAATTGTCTGAAGCAAACAAGACAGCCATCGAAACGGCTTTACAAGCATTGAAAACAGCACATGGTTCGCAAGATATTGCTGGTATTGATAAGGCAATGGAAGATTTGAATGCGGCATGGAGTACCGCTTCTACTGAAATGTACCAAGCTGCTGGTGGTGCGGAAGGTGCTGCAAATGGTGCAGGTGCGGAAGGTGCTGCAAACGGAGCAGAAAATGGAGAGAAGAAAGAAGAAGACAACGTAACAGACGTTGACTATGAAGAAGTAGATAAAGATAAGAGCTAATTAGCCTTATTCAAGTATATAAGCCATCCCGAATTGATAGTTGGGATGGCTTTTTTATGTTTAGCCGAAAGAAAAAGTTCAAACAGTCTCTTAGTGGTTTGCCGCTAATTCCCGATCGAACTCTGCGCGCATTTGTAACAGCTTATTGTTAACCCAAGTATGGCAATCGCGCCGAAGTTGTTCCCAATCATCGTTTCGTATAGGGTTACCAAATGCTACTTTGACCTTGATTTCATGATATTTCCCAAAGAACGTGAGAAAATGTGGAAGAAATTTATCCGTACCAATCCAGGCAGCGTCCTGATGTTCGAACTCAATGGCAATGGGTACTACTTCAAGTCCCCCTTCAGCAGCAATCATAAATGTGCCAGGCCTGAATTCTCCAGCTTCAGGCCCTACATAAGTGGTTCCCTCTACAAAAACAATCGTGGAAACCCCCTGATTCACAAAATCAGCTATTTGCTCACGCGTCTTTTTCCGACTTTCCCTGCTTTTTCGATCAACGAAGACGGTTCCTGAATGGATCAGCCCAAAACCGACCACAGGCCATTGTTTCACTTCTGCTTTTACAACAGGGCAGGCATCTAAATACTGAAAAATACAAATGGAATCAATATACGAACGATGGTTTGTGATACCTAAAGTGCCCTTTTGGGGAATGACTCCGCTCAATTCGCAGTTCACATTTAGAAACCTGACCAACCTTGCGGCCAATTTACGCCTCAGGTGAATGGCTCGCTCAATATTCTTGCCTTGCAAAAGTCCGCGCAGCATGATTTCAGATATCATGGTTATCGTCAGAAATAAAAAACCAAACAACCGATAGAGACTTCTTGCAGTAATCAATTTAGTTTATTTTTAGACAAGTTTTTAATAGGTAAACATGAACAGCTAGGCGATTTCCTGTTATCAAGATGAATGGCTCATATTTCAAAGTGTTGTTGATCCATCACGTTTTTTGTTCCATTGATTTCCATTTTCCATCATCTTTAAAGTAATACCATACATCACCATACTCATTGAAAGGTAGCTTTATCGCTCGCTTTTTACGCTTCTTCTTGATATAATTTAGCATACCAGATCAGCTGTTCTTGAAAAAGTAAAGATACGATTTCTGTATAGCAATTAGCAAAGCGCAGCTATTCTTTTAAATCACTTCAATAGCATTCATCGGTGTAATCGATCATAATTAAGAACTTCAGGATCATTTGCTTATTTCCTCTTAAGCACTAACTATTTTAGAAGAACATTGGTTAGTATTGTGTAGCCAATAAACCCATGTTCGTCCATGCAGAAATACTTACCCATTATTCTTTTTATCTTGCTGTCTTTAGTTTGGGGAAGCTCTTACATATTAATAAAGCGAGGTTTAGATGCCTTTGCACCTGATCAAGTTGGCGCTTTACGCATTGCTTTTTCCTTCTTTTTTATGCTGCCTTGGGCGATTAGAGCATTAAAAGGAGTGCCGAAGCAAAAAATCAAATACTTGGCTATTGTTGGGGTACTTGGTAATCTGTTACCAGCTTTTTTATTTGCTAAGGCCCAAACGGAATTGGCGAGCTCCATTACAGGGGTGTTGAGTGGTATGACTCCCATTTTTACCTTCTTAATTGGCTTGTTTGTCTTTAAAAACCGACTGCGCTTTGGGCAAATGATTGGTTTAAGTCTTGGTTTTTTAGGCACTGTCTGGTTGAGTTTTGTCGGGAATAATGGAATGATGGGCAGCTTAAATGTATATGCTTTATTGGTATTATTAGCTACTGTATTTTATGCCACAAGTACGAATGTAGTCAAGGTGTATCTATCAGAAATTAAACCGTTGCATATTACAGCAGTAGCTATGTTAATGATCGGGCCAATCGCAACAATTTATTTGCTGAGCACAGATTTTATGGCCCGATTTGCTACAGAACCCGCAGCTTGGTCTTCCTTAGGATATATTTCCATATTAGGGATTGTAGGAACAGCCATTGCGTTGGCCTTATTCAATAAATTAATTCAGTTGACATCGGCTGTGTATGCCTCTTCAGTTACCTATTTAATTACCGTAGTCGCCATATTTTGGGGAGTGTTAGATGGAGAAAAGCTGTTTGCCATGCATTACCTTGGCATAGCCATTATCTTATTGGGGATATTCTTGGTGAATCGTTTTCGGAAGTAGCGAGTTTATTGCAGGCGATACGCTTTTTGAATGCATTGCTCAATGCCTTCAGGCACCAATCGGAGTGAATGAGTACGAATTTCAGTTAAACTAATCCATTGGGTTTGATAGTGGGCTAAATCATCTTCTTGAAAGTGAATGGGGTTGGTTTCATAAAATTGTTGATCTTCAAAATCAGCTTTGTAAATAAAAATGATTTCGTGTCGTAATTCTCCTTTGTATTCAAAGATATTTTCTAGCACATCAACGAACACCAAGTTTGTAATCGCAGCGCCTAACTCTTCTTGCAATTCCCGCTGAATGGCATCCGCACTGGTTTCTTGAAACATGAGGCTTCCACCTAATGGCCTGAAATAATTTGTTCCACTTTGGGCATGCACATGACTTGAGAATAGGAGTTTATCTTGGTGTTTGAACAGACACATTGCTTTTACTCCGATCTGCTTACTCATCAGCTCAAGATTTAAAGTTCTTTACAATTGATAAAATTAGAATAATGAAATATGTTGTTTTTTAATCCAAATGAGATACCAAATGAAAAAGGGAATCCAGATAATGTCATTAAATAGATTGGTGAGTAGGGTAGCAGCAGGGATACTTCCAAGGTATACATGATAAGCCCATCCAATTGGCCCAAGCACTTTACCCAATAAGCCAATAACCACTAACTGAGGATATTTTTTTGGGTACTTTGCGACTACATAATAACCGTAGCCATATACGCCTACAAACATTCCAATTCCGCTCATTAAGAAAGGGTAATTGATGCGTTCGATGTCAAAGATATCGAAAAAGAGGTTGGGAAAAAGAACGACAACCGTTCCCCAAATGATGTTATAAATGGCTGCAAGTAAGAAAACAACTTTAACTATTTTTTCGGTATTCATGAGCGTTGATCTATCAGGTGAATCATGGCATTTAATAAGGTGTCAAGTGTTTCAAGGGGCAAGTCTTCTGATGGATTAATTCGAAATATTTTCATGCGTGAACGATTCCCTTGTTCTAGTAGTGGATGCTCAAGTTGGTTTCCATCAACAATGCCAAGGTAAGGCTCTTTACTTTTTTTATCAGTCCAAAGGTAACAAATTCGCTTATTTTGATAGAGAAAAAAGGGCATCCGATACCGCCAAGCCTCACTCATATCAGCGTGATGCGATAAAATGAATTCTCTTACGGCAATCAGACAACTTTTAGTAGGCTCTTCTTTATTGAGGTAGTACTGATCAATATCGCGCAACATGATTTACCAATTTTTTTCTTTTTCAAAGTGTATAGGTTCAAACTTATCAATGATTTGAAAATCTTCTTGATACATGGCCCAACGCATAATGGGTTCTCTCGAACCATCTTCGCGTTTTTGAAGTGTTTTACGAGTAGCTTCCAGTTGATAGCCTAGTTTTTCAGGTACTTTAGCGCTAGCAATATTTTCGGCACTACATACAATCAATGATTTCTCTTGTTGTAGTATCATTAAGCTCAATTTACAAAGTGCATAACTTGATTCCGTAGCGTAACCCTTTCCCGTCTGCCCATGATCTATGATGTAGCCGATTTCTAAGATGCCTTTTCCTTGACGAGTCAATAGAAAGCACAAACCAATGATTTCATTGGGCTGGTTTTTAGTGTATAAGCCATATACATACTTTTGATCGAGGAAAAACTCGCCAGTCCACTGACGGATTTGTGCCTTTTTTTCTGCTACCGTTTGCGGCTCGTCTTTTGCCCAAGGAATCCAAGGGAGCATGAATGCTTTATTGCTCGCAAGCAGTTTTTGAACACGTTCAGCATCTACAATTTCTAATCTGCGTAAAATGAGCTTTGGAGTTTCTAGGTAAGGATAAATGTTATTCATTCGTAAGACTGAGATTGGTCAATAAATTCATGATTTTAATCAATGTCAAAAATTATCTTTTCAATTAGCTTTGGAGTCAGTTCTTGAATGATCGTAAAACCACTTCCCGCTAAATATAAATCATGACTACCATTAATTGAATTTCAACTCGATAAATAAAACATGTTTTAATGGGTGAGTGATTTGTTTGGTGTTCGTGTTACTGTGTGTATTTGGTGATGTTACCCAAACTTTTCATCCACAAAATTAGCTTAAGCTTATTCCTTATGTTCTGCTTGATAGCGATCGTACTCACGACTAATTGCTAAAAAATGAAACTAAATGTCCTCTTTTTCCGAAAGACTTTGGTCGCACTGACTGGTCTCTTTCTGAGTATCTTCCTCATCGTCCACCTATCGGCTAATGCACTTTTACTTTTTCCCGAGCACCTTGCACGCCCGTGGTATAATGGTTATTCCACTTGGTTGCGGGAAAATCCGTTGATTATGGTCATTGCCTATTTGTTGTACCTCTCCATCATCATTCATGTCATTTATGCCCTTTTAGTGATTATTCGCAACCGCAAAGCCAAGCCCGTACTTTACGAACAGAACCGCAAGCATGAGAACAGCAATTGGGCTTCCCAAAATATGGGACTGATTGGAATTTCTATCCTCATTTTTATTGTTGTTCACCTAGCCAATTTCTGGGCGCGCATCAAATTAGGCATGGGGGAGAGCGTGGGTTATGATGATGCAGGCAACAAAGACATTTATTCCGTTACTGATAGTCTGTTTAATAACATTTATTACGTAGCGTTTTATGTGCTACTCATGATTCCTTTGGGATTTCACCTCTATCATGGCGTAAAAAGTGCATTCATGACCTTAGGTTTTTACCACCGTCGTGGCCTAGCACTGCTCGCCAATATCTCATTGATCTATGCTTGGGTGATCGCGGTTGGCTTTGCCATCATTCCCATTTTCGTTTTCCTTAGATCCTTTTTATAATGATGCTAAATACAAAAATACCAGAAGGACCACTTGAGGAGAAGTGGCAAAAATATCAGGCCCAAAGCAAACTGATCAATCCGGCCAATAAGAAAAAGATGCACGTGATTGTGGTAGGTTCAGGATTGGCAGGAGCAGGAGCAGCAGCCACATTGGCAGAATTGGGTTATGAAGTTCGTTGTTTTTGTTACCAAGATTCCGCTCGAAGGGCACATTCGGTTGCCGCACAAGGAGGAATCAATGCAGCAAAAAACTACCAGCACGATGGCGATAGTGTGTGGCGCATGTTTTATGATACATTAAAAGGAGGCGATTTTCGCTCCCGTGAGGCCAATACGTACCGACTGGCAGAGCTTTCTGCTCCCCTCATCGATCATTTTACGCAACAAGGCGTACCTTTTGCCCGCGAATATGGTGGTGTACTGATCAATCGCAGCTTTGGAGGGGTGCAAGTACAGCGCACCTTTTATGCGCGTGGACAAACTGGACAGCAATTACTACTAGCCGCTTATTCGCAGCTTTACAAAATGATACGCGCCAAGAAGGTGCAGATGTTTACTCGACATGAAATGCTCGATTTGGTCGTGATTGATGGCAAAGCCAGAGGCATCATTGCTCGTGACTTAGTTAGTGGAAAACTGAAACGATTTGTTGCTGATGCTGTGGTGCTCGCAACAGGTGGCTATTCGCGAGTATTTCGTTTATCTACCTTGGCCATTGGCTGTAATGGCAGTGCCATTTGGAAGGCACACAAGCGCGGAGCTTTCTTTGCCGCACCCAGTTTCACACAGATTCATCCTACTGCTCTTCCTCAATCCAGCGAAGCGCAATCGAAACTGACCTTGATGTCCGAATCTTTACGTAATGATGGACGGATTTGGGTTCCGTTAAAGGCCGATGATACGCGCCCTGCCAATGAAATTCCCGAAGAAGAACGAGATTACTACTTGGAACGCCGCTACCCGAGCTTTGGTAATTTGGCCCCAAGAGACATCGCTTCGCGGGCGGCAAAAGAACGAATTGATGCTGGCTTTGGGGTTGGACCACTGAAAAATGCCGTTTACTTGGATTTCAAGCATGCCATCGAACGATTGGGCATAGAAACCATTCGCGATCGTTATGGCAACTTGTTTAACATGTACAAAAAAATTACAGGAGTTGATGCGTACCAAGAACCCATGAAAATCTCGCCTGCTGCCCATTTTTCTATGGGCGGCTTATGGGTAGACTACGAGTTAATGACCACGATCCCTGGATTGTATGCCATTGGAGAATGTAATTTCTCCGATCATGGAGCGAATCGTCTTGGGGCAAATTCACTGTTGCAAGCGAGTGTCGATGGGTATTTTATTTTGCCCAATACGATCAACAATTACTTAGTAAATGAATTACACAGTGAATCCATCTCTACAGCTCATCCTCAATTTGAAGCGGTGGAAAATGAAGTGCGTCAGCATATTGACCGTATTCTTCAGGTAAAAGGTAAAAAAACGGTTGATCATTTTCACCGCGAATTGGGTAAAGTGATGTGGCAGGAATGCGCGATGAGTAGAAATAAAAAAGGATTAGAAAATGCGATAAGGCATATCCAAAGTATTCGAGAGGCTTTTTGGACTGAAGTGAAAGTTACAGGCTCCAGTGCTGGTGTGAATACGGAGTTGGAAAAAGCATTGCGATTGGCAGATTTCATTGAATTGGGATTGTTGATGTGTACCGATGCGCTACAGCGTGAAGAATCCTGTGGGGCACACTTCCGCGAAGAACATCAAACTGATGAGGGAGAGGCATTACGCAGGGATGAAGCTTATGCGTATGTATCCGCTTGGGAATATCAGCAAGGGGATTTTAAGTTACATCGGGAGGAACTCGATTTCGAATTTGTAAAACCAACAGTTAGAAGTTATAAATAAGCATACTTATGAAAGTTACGTTTCGCATTTGGAGGCAAGAAGGACCCAAAGCTACAGGTGCATTTAAAGCATATGAAGTAGATGGGCTAAATGAAGATATGTCGTTTCTGGAAGCGCTGGATCACCTCAACGAGTTGTTGGTTTTACGTGATGAAGAAGTTATTGCGTATGAATACGATTGCCGAGAAGGCATTTGTGGCCAATGTGGTGTGTTTATTAACGGTCGGGCTCACGGGCCTCATCGCAATATGACCACTTGTCAGCTACACATGCGGAGCTTTCAAGATGGCGATGTAATTACCGTAGAGCCTTGGCGAGCAAATGCCTTTCCTGTAATTAAAGACCTCATGGTAGATCGCACTGCTTTTGACCGAATTATTGAGCAAGGCGCATACATTACTGCCAAAACGGGCACGGCTCCAGAAGCCAACGCCATACTGATTGGGAAAGAGGTGGTAGATAAGGCGATGGATGCAGCTGCTTGCATCGGTTGTGGCGCTTGTGTTGCGGCTTGTAAAAACTCATCTGCAGCATTATTTACTTCTGCCAAAATCAATCACCTCAACTCCTTACCACAAGGTAAACCAGAAGCCCATAAGCGGGTATTGGACATGACCCAACAAATGGAGCAGGAAGGATTTGGGCATTGCTCGTTTACGGGAGCTTGTGAAGTAGAATGCCCAGAGGGAATTTCCATCGTAAATATTGCCGAAATGAACAACCGAATGATGCTTGCACGGTTTTTCGGGTAGAACATGGAACGAGCGTTTACGCTCGCTTGGTGCTTAACTTACTCTTAAGCCATTTTTGACTTTTCGTTCGGGCTGTAGCAAGGTTACTGTGCCGTCAGCTTCAACCGTGCCCATTACGAGGCATTCACTCATGATATTGGCAATTTGTTTGGGAGGAAAGTTCGTAACGGCAATCACTTGCTGCCCAATCAATGCTTCTGGTTGATACAATTTGGTGATTTGAGCCGAGGATTTCCGAATCCCAAATTCACCAAAATCTACCAGAAGTTTGTAAGCAGGTTTTCTGGCTTCCTCAAATACTTCCGCTTGCAGAATGGTCCCTGCACGCATTTCCACTTTCATGAAGGTTTCCCAAGTCAATTGATTTTCCATAGCGGATTTGGAGGTTACAAATTAGGTAATTTAAACTTCATCGTGACTTCTCCCGTTTCTTTATCAACGTTTATGGAGGCTTCTTCTGTACCTAAATCCTTACCTGTAGCCATTTTAAATAAACCTGAAAGAAATCCCATTCCTTGATTCATCACTTGTTCTACCTCTTGCAACTGTTGTTGCTTAGGTGTTTTTGCACTACTCGATGTAGATTTTTGCTCTTGTTTAACCGCTTCTTTAGGAGCTGATGCTACATTTTCTTGAACTTGATCACCAAGGGGTGCTTCTTCTCCAAATTGAGTGAGTTCTTCTGCGAGGCTTTCTTCCACTTCAATTTCTTCTGTAGTAGGTTCTTGGAAATCATCAATCATGGTTTCTAGTTGTTGCAAGAATTGTGATCTTCCTTTACCAGAGAAATCAACAGTATCTGTGAGGCTATCGGTGTCTAATACGCCTTCAAATAAATTTTGCTTGAGCATCAGTCCTGAAGCAATGCGCATTTCTATAGAATCCTTGGTAATGAAGTTTAAAACCGTGAGCTGCTTACTTCGTTGGCCTACACGATCAATTCGCCCAATGCGTTGATTTTTCTTAGCAGGATTCCAAGGGAGTTCGAAGTTGATAACCGTATCGGCTACTTGTAGGTTTAATCCTGTTCCACCTGCTTCGGTAGAGATAAATACCTTACAATTCGGATCATTTTCAAATTTCTCCACCAGTTTTTTGCGGTGTTTTACGGGCACCTTTCCATTTAATTCGGCAAAAGCAATATTATGCTTTTTGAGTAATTGACCAATCAGCATATTCATGCGCGTCCACTCAGAGAAAATAATGATTTTTCGTGCTGTGTTCCCCAAATCCATTTTCTCGGTTAGAATATGTTCCAGCTCATCTAACTTAGGAGAATGATTGGTATCGTGATCGATTAAATAGGTAGAATCACACACCATACGCATGTTTGCCATCAGCAACATCAGCTTTTGCATGTCATAAGGAGTAATGAACTTTTTACCCACAATTTGGGCAATCCCCCTTGCATAGGCGGCATGATAATCTTGCTGCATGGGGTGCATATTTACAAAAATATCCTGCTGTATGATTTTAGGCAATTGTTTAATCACATTGCGCTTCTCTCTGCGAAGCAGCATGGGTTTCATGCGTTCATTTAACTCTTGGAGGTTGTAATA
>JBMYQA010000238.1:0-9824 GCA_049600855.1 Flammeovirgaceae bacterium
TACAGGATCTCCATCTTGGCTATACTTCATAATATGTAATAATGCCTCATCTTTTTCCGAGCCATTTTTAAAATGGACTTTCTCCATAGCTGCATCAAATTGTTGTAACTCCACTTGGTATTTGATGTGCTTTTCTTGTAAAGCTTCTTTTAGATGCTTTTGAAAGAGTGCTTTGGACGTTTTCGGATCAAAATCTTCTTGTAAGATAATATACTTTAATGATTCAAACTGTGGTTGCCACAAATAATTGTAATCAAATGAGCTAAAATTATCTTTATTTAAGATTCCTTTCGGATCTTTAATAACGGCATAAAGGTTCATGAAGTTGTGTTTGTTCTCACTTTCCCAAGTTCTTGACTCTTCGGGGAAGTAATGCAAACGATGCTTTTTAAGGCTACTCAAAATATCCAAAATGAAATCTAAATAGATGCTGGGAGTGCCTTCAATAAGTGCATTCAACTGAAAATCTAACCTACGCTCTTTTTCAAGACCAAAATATCGGTTTATGGTTAAGAAATCGGTTAGAATACTTGGGATTTCACTGTTTTCAATAAAATCAGCTACCGTATTGGAGTCTTTATTCTGAACCAAGGTCCAAACAGGCATGAGTGCTTCAAAAAGTTGGTGCAGTTGTGGATCTGTGTCACCTAGCAGAATCGTTGCATTTTTGAAATCATCTACCGTTTGGGTACCAGTCTCCATCACTTGAATGGCTACTAACAAACGACATAAGGGATCAAACTCAATTTGATCAAACACTTTAATGATATTGAGCGAACGGCCTGGGTGAAGAATTGCAGAACCAGCTTCAATCATTCGGTAGCTTGATCCGCCTAAACCAATTTTTGCAGCCACATCATCGGAGGTCATACCGATGGAATTCCGCATTTTGTGAAGTACGATCCCCAAAGCCTGAACTAAAGGGTTCTTGAATGTTTTTGAAGACGAAGAGCCTTTTTTTGCCATGAGTATAAGTGATAATTAAGTTTAGTGATTTAGTAATAATTAAGCCGTACTGTAAAAATACAGTAATTGATGTGTTGGAGCGTCAAGGCATTGCCTGATATTACAACTAGTTGATTATCAGGAATCGTAAATGATTTATTTACACATTACTTAATAGTCATTTTTAGCCATAAACTTCCTCAATTCTTTCATGCCCATTGCCCGCACTTTATTTTGAAGAAATGGAGTCCAACCTAATAAAATTCCTGATAAGCCAAGTGCCATTCGCGTCCATTTGTAGAAATCGAATTGATCTTGGTGTTTGATGATTTTGCCATCTTTAAACTCAAATGTAGCTTGAATGTGATTCTCAATCGTTCTGCCTGTTTTGGAAAATAGATAGGTGGCAATCCATTTACAGCCACCTTTATTCCCTTCTGCCCATACATTTTCAAATTTCAGCTCAAAGTTCTGTGCCCTTGTGCAGAGCATGTGCCACATGCCTACCACTTCTTTTCCTTGAAGGTTTTGAAATGCTGGATCGGAGAATTGTATCTCATCGTGATAACATTCAGCCATAGACTCATGGTTAAGCTGACTAAAAGCGGTATAAAACTGTTGAATGAGTTCTTTATGAGCTTCCATACGATGTCAATAATTTTGACAAATCTAAAAAAATACGCCATCAGTAACAAAATCTAAAGAGGCTAATATGGCTAAGCAAAAAAGAATGGGATGATTATGCAGACTATCCTTCATTTAAGTAAGTGCTTCCCAGTAATTCTCACTTTGTCATCTCAAAAATCAATTCGCAAAGATTTCTAGGCGCTACTTAGTTGAAAGGAAACGAGCGAAAATTAGCAATTAGAACAAATCTAAAATAAGTTAGTTGACATGATTATAAATTTTTTCTGACATTTTTGATAATATTATTGACATTTAAAAATATTAACGTACCTTTGCTAATGAATTAGTAAGCAGTTTAGCAGAAAGAGTAACGTTAAAACAACAAAAGCCACAAAATTTTCCACAAAAAATACGTTTTTCCGATTACTTATTTGGACCACAAAAAGTACAAGTGTCAAATTTTTAATTTTTACAAAAACAAGAACTGAAATCACAAGTAAACTAAGAAGCAAAACCACAAACTCGATTAACACATAAAAACCACTTTTTACTTTTTTTACTGAAAACCCCACAAACTTTAGATGATCGTTATGAAAGCAAAAACCATTAAAACATTTCTTCTATTAGCTTGTTTGTCGGCTTATCTCTATTCTTGCGATGAAGTCGATTCTAATGTTTGTAATTCAAGTGATCCTATTTCTGATTTGCCTTGGCTTTCGGCCATTCAAGATTCGATTCAAGATCAAGGCTGGAGCGGATTTATAAACAGCTATAATTATAGAGGAGAACAAGTCATTTTTATTAACCCTAATCCTACTGGTGCTGAGGTTGATAACCTGTGTACTGCCCGCGATTGCAATGGCAATGTACTTTGTCAATGGGGTGGACCTACCTTACAAGTCACTTGTCCAAACTTTTGGAATGAAGCAAGTAATACACAAGAGCTTTGGAGTAATTAGTAGATCGCTAAGCGTTGAGTAAAGGAAATACACACACAAACACACATATATATACATCGTTTAAGGCTGTTTCAATGTAATTTGAGGCAGCCTTTTTAACATGTGGTTTGCTCACCTGCTTAGTTTTTATTTTGAGGTCATTTTGTCAAAAGTTACGCAATTGGCTTGGGGCTTGAATGCAGCATAAAAAATACATTGCTTATGAAAATAGTGACCATCATCCTAATCGTTTTTGGAGCAGTTGCTTTGGGGATTTGGATTACGCTCGAAATGCTGACTGAACAGAAAAGTGAATCCGCTTACAATATGCATCCAAGCAATTTTGAGAAGCCTTTGGTAGAGCACGTCGAAAATTTTCAAAAAAAGGCAGAAGAAATTGATCTTTTACCCAATGAGTTTTCCCAAAACAGGAAGCAAATTAATAATGAGGATCAAGATGAGACTTCAATGACATGAAAGTACTCCTTATTAAATAGCCAGAAATAAAGCCAACTTGGGTAATAATGATAGCCTGGAATAAACTTTTTCAGATTCTTTTGTTCGTGTTTTAAAAAGGAACTCAAATAAGTCATTTTTTTATCTGCTACACTGTAAATATTAATGCTGCAAGTTGGAGTGGGCATACCTTCTGGCTCTTGATACACTTCACGCGCTTTTTCATAAACATTGAATTTGTTCCACATGTTGTTCCATTTCACATTGACATTGTATTCCATAGAAGGTGGATATACAGATTGGTAAATTCGTTCTATTCCTAAGGACTGATCTTGGCAAATATTTAAGACGAGACTACTGATAAAAACATGATCTGGATGACCATATCCTCCAACATGATCATCTAATGAAAAGATGATACTAGGTTTGAACTCAGCAATTGCAGTACGGAGTCTTTCTTCAATAAGATGGGTATGAAAAATAGCTTGATGTTGGCTTTTTTCAATCGGCATGTATTTTTGCTTGTTGTTTTCATCTTTTCGATAGTGCTCATTCGGCGCATTTATGTATTGTATTCCTCCATTCATAATAATGGCCGCTATATTCTCATATAATTTAGCTCGCTTTTCGTTGCCATCTTGAAAGCTTATTTGCTTAATATCCCAGCCTGCTTGCGTTAACTTGGCAATGGTTCCTGAAGAGGCACAGGCATCGTCATCATGCGCCATGACAACTAAAGCCCGTTTTTTTGTTGCTGCGTTTAGGAAAGTATCTTCCTCATAAGTTTCTGTAGCATTTAAGGTAGAAAGGAAATACAGGTGTCCTCCTACAACGGATAAAAAGATAAGGCCTACTATGAGCGCGATTCTTTTGATGATTTTCATGATTACGGGTTTATGTTGATTTGTTCTTCATAATACCGTAGGCATGAAATGGTACACGTGTTAGAAAAAAATAGGCCAAGGGTAAAAACCCTTGACCTTGTAAAGTGTCCCGAAAAAATATCGAGTTTTATTCTTTGATGAATTTCACTGTGGCTACTTTATCGCCTTCGGTAGCACGCACAATGTATAATCCAGTTTTTAAACCGCTTAGGGCAACTGATGCTGTTCCATTTACTAATTGACCGTGAGCAACTTGACGACCAGTTACATCTAATACGACATACTGTGCATTGCTCGCATCGTTTGATTTAATCGATACCTGAGTGCTCGCAGGACTTGGGAAAGCTACTAATTCAAATGAACCAAGGTTTACCCCTTCAAGATTCGCACTTTCATTCGTTACACAGAAGTTTTTCGTTTCTGACGAACCAAATGAACCTCCAGAAGCTAATGTAGTAGAGCCTTCTCTTAAGGTATACGAACCGCTTCCGTAAGCACAGCAGATTCCGTCACCGTAAGAATCATTGATGGTAAAATCGTAGCAACCCGCAGGTAAGCTGAATGTTTCTGTGTAAGTGGTGCTGTTGGCGTAGCTACCACCGCCTGATGCTACGGTAGCACCAGCGCTATTTCTCAATGTCCAGCTCGTTTCAGAAGCATAACGATCAGTTACTAAAGTTAATACTACCGTAGAGTTACTGCCTCCACCGCCACTACCAGAGGTAGATACGTTGATGTTGTCTACTGCAATGTCAGAACTCCAGCTGCTACCAGAAGTGGCAAAGAATCTCAATTGTACATCGCCGCCAGTATAAGAACCTAAATTTACTGAGGCTGACTGCCAAGAGTTTCCTTGGTTACCAGATTGCGTCCAGATGGTACTCCAAGAAGAACCATTATTAGTACTTGCTTGTAATCTTAATGTTCCCATTGCTGAACCATACATGTGGTAATCAAAGGCAAATGTAGCTGTAGAAGTTCCCGATAAATCGAAGCAAGGGCTATTGAAGTAAGCCGTTTTGTTAGGATAACCTGTTCCATTTCCAGAAGTTTCTACATACATGTAGAAAGAGCCAGCCGATCCGCTAGATGGTCCGGTGTTGCTTGAAGGAGTACCTCCTGAGTCACGCGTCCAGTTTAAGTTATCGCCAGTTCCTTGAGACCAAGCGCCAGTACCGCTTTCGAAGCTTTCGGTGTAAGGGAATGAAGAAATGCTTGAGCTACAGCCAGTTGGAGGAGGTGTTCCTAAACCCATGGCATTCCAGAATTCAGCAAGGGTAGCAGGTGTACCGCTGTTGTTACCGCCAGAACTAGAGCAACCTCCATGGGTGTGTACACCAATGGCATTACCAGTAGCTTCGTCAATTACAGGAGATCCTGAATTTCCGCCTTCCGTATCTGCATTGTAATAGATTTTAGTACCGTTGGCACTATTCAATGAACCTGTGTGCGTTTGAGAAACTTGGTTTCTTTCAGGGTTGTAAGGGTTGTTAAAGCTTCTTTCAACACCATAACCTGTGATTCTGATGGTGTTTACATTACCCGTTGTAGCGCCCTGTACTACATTGAAAGACTTTCCTTGTCTGGCCAAAGCGGTTTGACCAAGTGAGTTTTGATTCAAATCATAAACACCCCAATCGTGACTAGAACCAGCTTGGCGTGAGCTTTGGACGATAGGGAACTGGTCAGCAACTGGCGGGTGGTTGATGCTACCATTTGAGTTTGACGGAGGAACATTGAATTCCAAAATTTGAGCACTGCTTGTTGCACAGTGTCCAGCAGTTACCATTTTACCATTAGTGATTAACCAACCTGTACAACCAATGGGCACGATACGACCAATTGCATCATCGATAAAAGGGGTACGGTTGTCGGTAGAACCACATTGAGATTGGTTCGCTTGATTTGGTGCAAAACCAGCGATTACCTGATCAATGTTTACGAAGATTTTACCTTCATCGCGCGAGTCTTTAATTACCTGAATTGTGAACTCATTACCGTTGAAGTAAGCACTGGCATTCCCCCATTCTGCCAATTGCTTAGCAGTAAGCTCTTGCGTTTCTCCATCTTTCAATGAAGTAAAAATCACTCGACTGTACTTTCCTAAGCTTGAACTGGCTACAATAAAACGACCGTAGCTGGCATCTTTAGGAAGTTCAATCTTTTCAGTCATGTTGCTGGTAATTCCCGCTTGGTAATTGTAGCGGAAGTTTACATTCACTAATGACTCGTTTAGCGGGGCTTGCGCCATAACTGTAGACACAGTGAGGATGGCTAAAGCTGTAAGAACAGACTTTAGCAAAATTGCGTAAAGTTTTTTCATAATAGTTTTAGTGTTAATAAGTTTTAAGTGGTGCTAATGTAAGATTTCCAAAAGGATTGTCAAATAAATTTCAAACAATTTTATTGAACAAAATGATATTTGTTCATTTGACTTGAAAATAGGCTGTTTTGATTGTTCTTTAACTTCCTCTAATTATGAAATTGTACTTTTTTAACCTTAAGGGATGGTTTTTTACCCTTGATAAATTTGTCTCTTTATGTAAGTTTATGCCTTGTTAAGTAATAAAATTGATCTTTAAATGCCATTATGATTAGATTGAAGCAAGCTTTAAATGGCGTGGCGCTACTTGCAACAATATTGCATTATTGGGGAGTTTAATTGATGCAAAGAGACAAGGAGATTATAGAAAATGGAGTGTTTACGCTGTTAAATTATTTTTTTAAGAATAGTGTTTATCACGAATGGTTCCAGACACACTTTTGAGTTATAATGAGCTAGAAACTTAAACCCCATTAAACCAGTCTTTAAAATCTGAAACTTTTTCCCGACTCACAATAATTTCTTTTGGGGCTTCTTGGAGTAGCTCTACTTTTAACCGACTTTTTGAATAAACGAGTACTTCTTTAATGCCTTGGATGTTCACAATGAAGCTGCGATTGACGCGGTAAAATGCTTTAGGATCCAAAAATCCTTCAAGATCTTCTAATTTATAGTCGATGATGAACTTTCGTTGAAGATCAGTAATCAAAAAAACATTTCGGCCTTCTGCATAGAAAAAGGAGATTTTATGGGTAGGAATTGAGCGAATGTGATCGCCAAGCTTCACCATAAATCGCTCTTTGTAAGGGTTTTTCTGTTGAATCATGCCCAAAGCTTGTTGTAGGGCTGCTAATTGGGCACTTTGTCCCTCTGAACTGAAACTTTGTTTAAGCGTTTCCAACTTATCCATACTTTCAGCGAGCGCATCGAGTGTGACAGGCTTTAAGAGGTAGGCAATGCTGTTTAATTTGAACGCCTCAAGAGCGTATTCATCAAATGCCGTTGTAAAAATGATGGGTTTGGTGATCTCTACTTGTTTGAAAATGTCAAAACTCAACCCATCAGTTAGTTGAATATCGGATAAAATGAGGTCATATTCGTGATTGGGATTTTGGAGCCAATCGATACTAGAAGAGATACTCTCCAAACATCCAACTACTTCGATGGATGGATCATAACGACGCAATAAGCGTTGGATTTTCTCAGCTGCGTTGGTTTCATCTTCTATAATTAATGCTCTCATTTTTACTGAAATTTATTACGATAACCCGTTTTTTGTCAGTTGGGTTACGATAAGTTAAGTATTTACATGAATGAATTAAAATGCATATACTTTTAAAGAATTATTCCGTGTTAAGGGTTTTTCCAAAAATAAGGGCGGTACTTTGATGAGAAACTGCCCATCTACTTTCACGGTTACTATGGGGATATCGGTGTAAAATAGGTAAGTCTTTTGGGCTTTTTCTAAGCCTTCTTTGCTTTGTGCTGCTGGAAGTAAGCGCTGATTGAGTGCTGTCGCCAATACCAAATAATCGGTAGATTCATAATAGCAAGAAATGGTCATGGGCTGGGTATCGGAAATTAAGGTACTTTCTATCAAATACTCGATGAGCCAGTGAATCGTATTTGGAATCACAAATCGCTCTTGTTCATCTTCCACTAAATCGATCTTTAATTCGATATTTTGATGGAAACGGTAATTTTCGAGCTCGATCAATTTGCTAACGGATTTTAATTCCTCCTTTAGCGCGATTAAATCTTCTTTTCTGTTGTCGAGTGTATAACGATAAATGGAAGCCAGTTGATCAATAAAGTCTTCTGCCAATTCTGCCGAATGATGGAGCAGAGGAATTAGACTTTCTAGGCTTTTGTACAAAAAAGTGGGATTAACTTGATTCTTAAAGGATTCAAGCTTAAGCTCAATATTTTGTTGAATGGCTTGCTCTTGACTTAACTTCTTTTTGTTTTGTTGATTCAAATAAAATACGCTGAGGTGTAATACACTGTAGCCGATGCTCATCATGGCAAATGCTCCATTAATTACAAATAGCTCGGTGTTAAATTCAGAATACCCAATAATGTACTTGAAGTGAATAAAGATAATCAACGAAGTGATCAATAGGGATGCCAGCAATGTGCCACTAATCTGGCTGATTAAAAACCAATTTGAATCCCAATTGTCCCAAACTCGTTTCAGTAATACTAAGGCAAAACGCATGCCTTCAAATTGGCAATAGGCGATGATGATACACAATACCGCTTCGTTCGAAAAGAAGACTTCTTTCAGTTGGGTTACCGAATTAAAAAAGAGTAATACTAACAAATAAGCGACAAGCCCTACAAAGAATGGCGCAACGATGCGGAAAATGGGATGATGGATAAATGCTTTCCTCATGGTTTAGCGGTAGTCAAGGTTAAAATTGGAAGTTGTACGTGGAAATTGTTTTCTTGAGTAATTTGAATGGCACGCTTGGTGAAATAGGCGTACCGTTTTTTGATGTTGTTGAGCCCTACTTTGAGTGAGGTGGCATGGGCTGGCTGTCGGGTAATGTTGTTGGTGACTAGCAGGTTACCTGAAGTATCAGCGATGATTTTAATGTGTAGTGGCGAAGCGGGGGAAATAATATTGTGCTTAACCGCATTTTCCACTAAAATTTGTAGCGTAAGTGGTGGTATTTGACTTTCTAGTACTTCTTCAGGTAAATCAATGCTGAGTTGTAAGCCTGCTCCAAAGCGCGTTTTTAATAAAAAATGGAAAGACTTGATAAACTCAATTTCATCGTAAACTTTTACCAATTCTTCTTCATGTTTCTCCAACACGTATTGATAGGTTTGAGCAAATCTCCTGATAAATTCTTCTGCTAATTGGGCATCTTTGTAGACTAAATTGGATACGGTATTTAAGCAATTGAATAAATAATGGGGACTCAATTGGCTTCTTAACGCATCAAATTGAAGTTGCAATTGTGTGCGTTTTAGTTCTACGGATTGGATTTGGACAATCGAATATTGGTTATGAGCATAAAGGGTAAAGGTGCCAATAGTCAAAAAGAGGTTAACAATGAAGATAATGATGGAGGCATTCATGAGTACGAGACTATACTCTAAGCAAAATTCCCAAATGATATTCCAATTTGTGGATTTTACACTAATGGCTATCAAAAAATAGGAGATGATCAAAACGATAGCATTTCGGCTCAAGATTTCTGCGCAAAAGCGTAATCCAAAATACTTTTTCCAAGGGAATACGTTGGCTAAGCCTTGGCTGGCAAACTTCATGGAGAAACCAATCAGGTTAATGACGAGAAGTATGGAAGGCAGTAAGCGTGCCTCGTCCAAAAGCGAAACCCATTCCCCTTCTTCACTATACCAAATGAAGGCAATAATGCTGAAGCCTACCAATACATTTAAGATCGCAATTTTCCAATTTGAAAGTTTCATGGCGTAGCGTGATGAAGATTGGCTTAAGTTAATCAATTTTGTGAAGAGCTGTAAAAAGATTTTAAGTGGTTTTTGTCAATTTAAGACACTAAAATGAATAGTTCGTGGTTTTTTTCTTTGAACTTGTCTAACATTAGTTTTTTCGCTCGTAACGAATTAATGTTAGACAAGTTCTTTTTAAGAGAGTGGGCATATGATAACTAGTTGCAT
>JBMYQA010000239.1:0-275 GCA_049600855.1 Flammeovirgaceae bacterium
ATAAGTTTGCACTTAACATCCATTAACAAGGATGGCTAAAGCACCTAAATACTGAAAATAAAGCACCTTAGTACAAAATAAATTAGACTAGTTTTTGAGCTTTTATCAAAAGTTCTTGGTTTTCAATGTACTTCCTATCGATGAAAAAAATTGGAAACTCAGCTAGGAGATTAGGCAAGGGTTCAGTGTTATTCATGGTGTTTATGTGCTCATAAGCTAAAAATAAGATTTTCCTATAATAACTTCTGAACTACATTTGCAAAAATCGAAAAGGG
>JBMYQA010000239.1:285-9792 GCA_049600855.1 Flammeovirgaceae bacterium
TTTTTCGTTTATGGAGGAAGTATGTAGTGTTAGTTAAGATTAAATATTTCCTAATCTTCAGGGAGCAAATGTGATTTATTTCAATACTATATTTATCTTCATCACTTGCAATTTTTTTGGAATGAAATAACATCATTACTAAATGCGGGCAACGCTAATTATTACAATTCTTTTGGGCCTATGTGCTCACGGTGTTTTGGCACAAAGTGAGGTAGGAAAACCTTTTGTGAGGTATTACCTGCCTAAGGAATACAATGGGCATGCGCAAAACTGGGCTGGAGTGCAAGACAATCGTGGGATATTGTATTTTGGAAACGGTAATGGTTTAATGGAATATGATGGCGTGAATTGGCGAATAAATGAACTCCCAAGAAAGGAAATGCCGCTTTCCCTTGCCTATGATAGCGCACATAGCCGAATTTATATTGGCTCTGATACCGATATTGGGTATTGGTCTGTAGATGATCAAGGAAATGGGAAGTTTATTAGCCTAACCCCTTTAGTCCCTGATAGTATCCGATCACAAATGACCGACATTTGGCGAACCCATGTGGTAGGAGATGCAGTCTATTTCTTTAGTATTCGGTTTTTATTTCGCTATCAAAATAATCAGGTCGATGTTTGGCAACCTGAACATGGAACGCGATTTCGAGAATGTATGGTTTTTAAAGATCAATATTTCATTCAAGAAACTGATGGAAACCGCACATGGATTAAAACGGTAAACGGACAAGCCTTAACTTTGATTCCAGAATACGCGCAATTGCAAGATCAAGTTTTAGGATTCCAGATTCCGTATAAAGCGGATACCGTGATTTTGGGCAGGCGAAATCAATCGTTAATCAAGTTTCCACTTTCTGCAACGCCGCAACAAGATGCTCAAGCTTTTGCAAGCGCAAATGAGTTGATTAGCACCTATCAGGCAACAAATGTGGTGAAGGTGGACGATCGCTATGCGTTGGGTACCTTGGGAAATGGAGTATTGGTATTGGATCATGCACTAAACTTTGAAACGACCATTAACAAGAAGCACAATGGTTTTGTGAGTAGTGATGCCTATTTCATTTTTAAAGATCGCGATGGAGGGGTGTGGACGGGAGGAGATAATGGGTTAGGCAGAATCAACTTATCTGCTACAACTTCTTTTTGGGACGATGCTTCAGGGATTCAGGGAACAATCTATGCGGTACACCGACATCCTAAATCGGGTAAGGTATATGTGGCGAGCTCAACGAATCTATATTACTATGAGCAAAACCAATGGAAAACCGTTCCTAATTTGGCAAACATCCAATGCTGGAGTTTTTTAAGTTTTCAGAATCCTGATGACGCAACCGATCAACGACTGTTGGTGACGGCATCTTCGGGGACCATCTATGAAGTGGATGGGGCAGATGCCAATCTCATTTCAATTACTGGTGGGCGGGTGGCTTTTAAACTGTATCAGGATAAGCAGAACCCTTACCGCATTTGGGCTGCTTATGGGGATGGTTTTGGTTCGATTCGATTTGAAAAAGGGAAATGGATTACAGAGGAGCGGATAGCTGTAGCTAACGGGAATAACAGAAGTATTGCAATAGATGCGCATGGAGACATTTGGTTAGGAACATTCCGCAAGGGCGTTGTGCGCCTGATGAAAAATGAAGATGGAACCTATCGAGTAAAACGTTATCAAGAAAAGGAGGGGTTACTATCGAGTAAAAATACCATCATTTTTGAATTGGGAGATGAACTGATGGTATTTTGGCACAGATAAAGGCGTATGCATTTACAATTCAGCTACCGATCGCTTTGAGCCTTATTTCGCGTTTGGAGAAGAATATGCAAATGGAACCTATGATGTTTTTTCGTTGCAAGAGGGTAAAGATGGAGAGGTGTGGCTGAGTGGATTACTTACTTCCACAAGTCCTGCACTTCGGTTTAAGAAAAACCGAGATGGGACTTATGTAAAAGACGATGCCCCATTTATGTTAGTGCCTCCTCAAATGGTGTTAGGCTTTTATGTAGAAAAAAATGGGAATGCCTGGTTGGGTGGGGGAGATGGTTTATATAAGTATTCCCCAACAAAAACAACCACAAAGCGGCAAGGTAAATTTTACACACTCATCAGAGAAGTGAGAACCACAAACGATTCCTTAGTATTCGGTGGTAATTATTTTCAAGAAAGTGACAATGAACGCTATTTGGCATTACAGCAACCTAAGGAATTAAAACCAGCGCTTTCATCTGATCAGAACTTGTTGCTTTTCCGTTTTGCAGCTGCGTATTACGAATATACTGAAGAAACAGAGTATCAATATAAATTGGAGGGTTTTGATTCGCAATGGTCAGCTTGGACGAAACGAACAGAAAAAGAATATTCGAATTTATTTGGCGGAAACTTCACTTTTCGAGTAAGGGCTAAAAACGTTCATGGAGTTATTGGTGAAGAGGCCAGTTATTCCTTTAAGTTGGCGTGGCCTTGGTATGCACGTTGGTGGGCAATTAGCTTGTATGTTATTGGATTAGTGGGCATACTATGGGGATGCATCAGGTGGTACAGCAACCAGTTGAAAAGAGATAATGCACGATTGGAGGGCATTGTGAATATGCGAACCGCAGAGATTGTGGAGAAAAATGAAGAGCTTTCGCAACAAAATGAAGAAATTAATCGACAGAATACGCAATTAGAAGGCACGTATCGAAATGTGAAAATGCTTAGTGAGCTGGGCCAAGAGATCACCTCCCACTTATCGGTTGAAAAAATTATTGATACCGTTTATGCCAGTGTGAATGATTTAATGGATGCGGCTGGCTTTGGCATTGGCATTTACAATGAAGATTCGAATGAGCTTGATTTTCCTGGATTTATTGAAAAGGGAGAAAAATTGCCTTATCATTCAGAACCTTTAGATCAAGAGGGGCTAGGCGCATGGTGTTTTACACACCGCAAAGAAATATTGATGGGCAATGTGGAAGAAGAATATCAGCATTACTTTGATAAGGAATTCGAAACGGTTGCTGGGAATCTCACCCGTTCGTTAATTTATTTACCCTTGCTGGCCAAAAATAAAGCAATTGGAATTATTACCGTTCAAAGTTTTAAAAAACATGCCTTTTCTAAGTATCACCTGAACATGATGCGGAACTTGGCCGTATATGTTGCCATTGCGCTCGAAAATGCCGAGTCTTTTCATAAAATTGCCGAACAAAAAGAGGAAATTGCTGAGCAGCGCGATCAATTGGAGCAAGAAAAAGAAAAATCAGATCAACTGTTGTTGAACATTCTCCCGCAATCCACGGCTGAAGAACTAAAGGCAACAGGGAGTGCCAAACCGCAACTGTATGAATCGGTAACCATTCTCTTTACAGACCTGATTAACTTTACCCAATTGGCTGAAAAATTACCAGCCGAAGAATTAGTGGCCGAATTGGATAAGATTTTCCGTAAGTTTGATGAGATTGTGACCAAGTATAACCTCGAAAAGATCAAAACCATTGGCGATGCGTATATGTGCGTGGGGGGAATACCTGCTACGAATACAGTTCATCCAATGAATACCGTAAAAGCTGGTTTAGAAATGCAAACTTTTATCACACAGCAAGCAATGACTAAATCGGGTATTCCTTGTCAATTGCGCGTGGGCATTCATACGGGGCGTGTGGTAGCAGGAGTGGTGGGTAAAAAGAAATTTGCCTATGACATTTGGGGAGATGCGGTAAACCTCGCAGCACGAATGGAAAGCAATGGCGAAGCGGGGAAAGTGAATATTTCTGGCGCTACTTATGAGCTGGTAAAAGAGGAATTTTCATGCGACTACCGCGGTAAAGTCGAAGTAAAACACAAAGGCGAAGTAGACATGTATTTTGTAAACGCCATCAAAGCTGATGGCAAGCAATAGTTGAACAGCCAAATACTGTTCAACTATTTTTAGGCTTGTTGAATTTGTAATGTATTTTCTATTGGAATATGCCAATATTAAATTGAGGATCATCCGAACTCACTTGTCCGCGGTACATGCCTTCTGAGTTAAAAACCAAACTGACATTGCCCAAAGCGTCCACGCCAATAATTCCTCCTTCTCCACCTAATTTTACTTGTTTTTCTTTAATCACATGCTCGGCGGCTTGTTGTAAGGATAAGCCTTTGTATTCCATTAAACAAGAAATGTCATAAGCGACAACCCCACGCAGAAAGAACTCTCCATAACCTGTACAAGAGATGGCACATGTGTTGTTATTTGCATAGGTTCCTGATCCAATTACGGAACTATCGCCAATTCTTCCAAACTGTTTATTGGTTAACCCTCCTGTTGAAGTGGCAGCAGCCACGTTCCCGTTTACATCCAGTGCCACTGCGCCAACTGTTCCAAATTTGCGATCATCACTATGATCCAGTATCATTTGCTCTTTTCCCAACATCCGCTGCCATTGTTTGTACCGATATTCGGAGTAAAAATAAGCAGCATCTTCTTGAGGCATTCCGATACTTTGCGCAAACTGTTCGGCACCTTCTCCTGCTAAATACACATATTCTGTGTCTTCCATTACTTTTCGACTTAACTGAATGGGGTTTTTGGTGTGTTTTACCCCTGCGATGGCACCCGCCTCAAGCGTTTTTCCACACATAATGGAGGCTTCCATCTCATGCGTTCCGGCTGCTGAAAATACTGATCCTCTACCCGCATTAAACAGGTCGCTATCTTCCATAGAAGTAACAGCCGCTTCTACCGCATCTAAGCTACTTCCACCAGCTTTAAGGATTTGATAACCAGCCGCTAAAGCTGCTTCAAGTGCGTTAGTATAGTTTTGTTCTTTTTCAGCAGTCATTCTTGATTTTAGAATCGTTCCTGCTCCGCCATGTATTGCTAATGCAAAGTGTTGCTTAGTCATAGTGATATTGAATTAAGCGCCTGTATGATGAAAAAGTTTTCTTCTTGTGGAGGAAAACATTTATACGATACTGGCATAAAAACATAAATGATATGAGACTGCTTCAAGGCTTGTTAAAAAGCAATGATTGGCCAACCTGAATGGATAAATTCTGGTGGTATACAAACCCTGAAATTAGAAGAGAATTTCAATATTCAACAATCAAAAATCGGTTGAAGATTGAAAAGGTTTAAAGGATTAGAATGCAGTCCTTCAAATTGAAGATGAAGATGGGGAGCAACATCAGCATGGATTCTTTTGACGCATTTCATAAAGCAAATAATGTAATTTTTTACATGCTATCCAAAAAAACATAGGCATTTAGCCACAAATTTATACTGATAGAGTAGGCATATTTGTGTCGACCTTTGAATATTTCCAATATGAATTTGCAATTAATTTATTCAAAAGCTTGCATTAAATAATATGAAAAGTTATAATTGTGGTCATGAAGGCTAAAAATATTTCTATATCTCCCAAAATAGCTCCTGCCGTAAAATCGTTGGGCCTTCGTAATTTACAGCCTATTTTCGATTGTTAGACTTCAGGATACATGTAATGATTTGACTTCATTTTAATTAATTTGAAGTCCTCAATTTTTTACTTATCCATTTTGTTAATGTTATGAAGTCTACGATTTATCA
The DNA here is from genome assembly GCA_049600855.1 of Flammeovirgaceae bacterium. Taxonomy (GTDB): domain Bacteria; phylum Bacteroidota; class Bacteroidia; order Cytophagales; family Flammeovirgaceae; genus JBMYQA01. Next base: position 5,841 of record JBMYQA010000239.1, read on the forward strand.
TATATTAATACTTTTGTTGTACTCCATTGGCTTATCTGCTCAAGGAAAGGTAATGCTTGTTGGGGGAGGAGGAGAGGATAGTTTTGAGGATACGCCTAATTGGAGTAATATGCCTTACCAATGGGCGGTAGATCAATCGGCAAACAAGCGTGTTGTGGTCATTACGTTTAGTGAGAGTGACGCAACTGATTTTCTTCCAAATTATTTCAAAAACTTAGGGGCTGTTGCCGCTAAAAATATGGTGATTGGTACCTCAGAAGTGGCTCAAAGCCAAATTACTTACGATTCACTGATCACCTATGATGTCTTCTTTTTTAAGGGAGGAAATCAAGCGAATTACTATGAAACCTATAAATCATCACAAGTTAGTGCGGCCATTACCGATAAGTTTAATGCAGGAGGCGTAATTTGCGGAACCTCAGCGGGCATGGCAATTCTTTCAGAAGTGATTTTTCCAGCGATAGATGGCACGGTTTACCCAGATGAGGTATTACAAAATAGTAATCGCACAGATTTGATTTTTAAAAACGATTTTGTCAACATCTTACCCAACTACATCGTTGACTCACACTTTATTGAACGAGGGCGTTTTCCAAGGCTCATCTCATTTATGGGAAATTGGAAACAAACAGAAGGGGAAAGCATTGGTGGAATTGGAGTAGACGATCAAACTGCTTTTTGTATTGATGATCAGGGAATTGGAACGGCTTACGGTAATGGTGCGGTGAGTGTCTTTTCGTTATACGATTATACCACTTCGTCTGATAAACCAGTAGTTGATTCAGCTACCGTGACTCATCTATTACATGGCAAACAATATGATCTGATTAATCAGGAATTATTGAGTTCGTATGAAACTACGATTAGCCCGAGCGAAAGCGGAGAAGCGGGGAATTACACCTTGTATTTGGCAGGAACAGCGACTTTTAGCCATAATCAAAACTTGTTAAATGAGTTAATAGCTGTTGCATCGCCTACCATTACTATAGTGTCCAAGCAAAACTCAACAGTGGCAGATGATTATGCAGATTACCTCACTACAAACGGAACAAGTACCGTGAAGGTCATCCAAACGATCATGAATGCAGATTCTTGTCATACAGTAGCCGACCGAAATTGGATTAGAGATAGTCAAACCTTTGTTTTTGTAGATAATACAGAAAGCCAGTTGTTTAACTACTTAGAGAATCATCCAACAGGACGGTTATTGCACCAGCAATTGTTTAAAGATGATCAAATACTTGCCTTTTTGGGTGAAGATGCCAAGTATGCAGGACATACCTATGTAACCAATAATACCACGGATGACCTCAATGCATTTTTTGGTGATCTGGAGTTTGAAGCAGGTATCGGATTATTAGCTAATTCGACTATCGTTCCAGATGCTTTTCCAAATGCTACAGATTTTTATGAGAACAATTCAGCGGCCATTCCTTATGCCATGGTGCAAGAGCGATTGGAATTTGGAATTTATGTGAATGAAAGGAGTTATGTGAAATTTTATCAGCAAGATGGTAAAAATTGGATTGATGGCTTTGGAAATTCGAGTGCGATTTTACTCACGAATCAGTCTGATAACGGAGCCGTATCCAATGAAGCGGTAAATAGCGCAGGCGATATGAGAAACTTAGTGGGCTTTGAGCAGATGAAATACAGTTTATTGGCTGGAAATCCGCAGGCAGTTGGTGTACCCATGAGTAGTGGTGTGACCACTAGCGCGCATGAGATTATGGCTCCTAGCAATTTATCGAGCATCCAACATATTCCAGGAGAAATTGAGTTAACTTGGAATAGTGTTACCGAAGCAACAGGGTATGTACTCGAAAGAAGCATAAATCAAGGAAACTTTTCTGAAATCGCTTCTTTATCGGCAGCGGAAACCAGTTATGTAGACTCAGACATTACCTTACAGCAGCAGTATACCTATCGTGTAAAGGCAATAAATGGAATGGTAAACTCGTGTTACTCGGATGAAACCGCGCCCATTGTGACCGCATTACCAGCAAATGAGTTTCCAACATTAAAAATTAAAAACCCAGTTACTTCAGGTCAATTATTTATACAAGGGCTAGAAGGTAAGGAACTTGCGATTGACTTACGAGATTTGAATGGTCGATTGATCCTTCGTGAAAAAGACTATCAAGAAAATGAAATCATGGATGTATCATCCTTACGATCAGGACTTTATATTTTACAATTGAGATACCAAGACAACATCGAATCTTTTAAAATATTCATTCAATACTAATATTTTACTCGATGATATTTTTTAACTTTTCACTTCCACACATCCCACGCTACTTGACATTTAAGTCAATGGCCTTACGTGGTTTGCAGCCAATTTTTGACTGCTGAGAAACATCTTGGGGAGCAACACGCTTGGCGTAATGTCATGGATTTAACTCCGTGTATCCGATGAATTATAAAGTATTCATGGGATGGCATCAACCGAGCGAGATTTAGCGATTGGAGGTAGCACTCAATGAGTCTACAACACGCATTTCTTCAACAAGATGTTTATTCAAATTCGAAAAAGATGAGAAGAATTTTACTACTCTCGTTGCTTTGTTTTGGGCTAATCAGCAGCATCGAAGCACAGATTGTCATTAAAGGCAAGGTGTCAGACGCGGAGAGTCCAGATGCTGGTTTACCAGGAGCAACAGTTGCCATTAAAGGCACCACACAAGGAACCACAACAGACGTTGATGGCGCTTATACATTGCAGGTTCCCAATAAAGAAGCCATATTGGTATTCTCTTACATCGGGATGCAAACGCAAGAAATTAAAGTAGGTGACCAAACCCTAATCAATGTAATGCTCCAATCCGATGCTACGCAACTTACGGAAGTGATTGTAGTGGGGTATGGCACACAAAAACGGGAAGATTTAACGAGTTCAGTGACACAACTAGATGGGAAAGGCTTAGCCGAAGTGCCAGCAGCTTATAGTTTTGATGGTGCAATTCAAGGAAAAGCAGCTGGTGTAAATATCTCTACGCCATCGGGTACGCCTGGTGCGGCAATTAATGTAAACATTCGGGGCACAACTTCGATTGGAGCAAGTAGCCAACCACTTTATGTGATTGATGGGGTGCCGATTGTTGCGCGAAACAATTCCGCTTTAAATAGCAATATCCAACCGATGAACCCATTGGCGGAAATCAATCCCAATGATATTGAATCAATTTCAGTGCTTAAAGATGCTTCGGCATCAGCCATTTACGGATCGAGGGGAGCAAATGGAGTCATTATCATTACCACCAAAAGAGGAAAAGCGGGTAAACCCAAATTTAGCTTAGGCTATTATACGGGAGTTTCCGAAATCAGCAATACACCAGAGTTGATGAATTCCAGACAATGGATTGAGTTTTACAATGCCGCAGCTGAGTTTGATGGCTTGGGAGAAAACTTTTTCAACAGCAGTTTGGGCGATCCAAACGATCCTAATTTGCCCAATTACAATGCCTATGATGCCATCTTTCAAACAGGCATTACACACAATGTTGATTTTAGTGTGCAAGGAGGAAATGAGAAATCGAAGTATTTCCTTTCGGCCAATTATTACAATCAAGACGGAATTCAGAAAGGATTGGGTTTTGAGCGAATCAGTGGACGATTGAATATGGATAATAGTCTTTCTGACCGCATAGGTATTGGTACAAGTATTACAGTGAGTAGAACGAATCACGATCGAACCATTAATGAAAATGACGAGTATGGTGTGGTGATTAATGCGCAAGCTTGGGACCCTACAGCGCCATTAGTGAATGAAGATGGAAGTTATACCAATCCGTTCAGCTATAATGGTTGGTGGGCCTTGGAGAATCCGCTGCTCATTGCCGAGCAATACGTGAATACAGGGACAACCACCCGTTTTTTAGGGTCGATTTACGGAACCTATGACATTACCGATAAGTTTGCCTTTAAAACAACATGGTCGTTGGATTATAAT
>JBMYQA010000240.1:0-9784 GCA_049600855.1 Flammeovirgaceae bacterium
TTGAAGGAAATTTACCACTTTCCTATGCACAACAGCACGTGTGGTTCATTGATACGCTCCAAGGTAGCACAGACTATCACATGCCATCGGTGTATAAACTGTTTGGAAAGTTAGATGTCGATGCCTTTGAAAAAGCAGTGCAGCAATTAATGGATCGGCACCTGATATTAAAAACAGTATATCGAGAGCAGGATGGGAAACCCTTCCAAAAAGTGCTCACCAATTATCAGTGGAAATTAGGCTATTATTCATTAGTGGAATTAGGTGGAAATGAGGAGCTTCCTGCCTTTATTCAACAGACGATTAATAAGCCCTTCAATTTAAGCGACGAATCTCCATTACGAATAGAATTAGTTCACTGCAATGAGGACGAGCACCTCCTGATATTGGTACTGCACCATATTGCGTGCGATGGTTCTTCGATTCCGATCTTTATGAAAGAGATCGAACAAATCTATCAAGCAATTATTGGAAATCACCCTACTGCATTAGCTGAGTTACCGATTCAGTACGCAGACTATGCCATCTGGCAAAAAGATGAGGTCAATGAACAACAGCTTACGGAGCAGTTAAACTACTGGCATCAGCAGTTAACAAACACCGAAGATTTAGCATTACACACCGATTATCCGCGCACCAACCAGCCAACCAATGAGGGAGCTGAGTTGTCATTTGTGTTGCCAAAAACAGTAAGTGAGCAGCTTGAGCGGCTCGCTTTACAGGAAGATGCTACCTTATTTATGGTATTGCTCAGTGCGATAAACATCTTATTACACAAATACACTGGGCAACATCATTTTAGTGTAGGTACGCCCATTGCTAATCGTACCAAAGATGAACTTGCTAACTTGATCGGATTTTTTGCAAACACATTGGCGCTCCAAAGTGATTTAGATAGCAAGCTTTCTTATCACGACTATTTGCAACAACTGAAACAGCATGTATTAGATGCCTATAGCAATCAGCAGGTACCCTTCGAGAAGATTGTAAATCAAGAAGTGAAGAAGCGTGACATGAGCAAAAATCCTATTTTTCAGGTGATGCTTACGCTGAATAATCAATTTAGTACAGCCTCAACTGCTGCTACTTGGCTAGGTTGTCAAATGGAAACGGTTGATTTTGAGATTGAAACTTCTCAATTTGATTTAAGTTTTGATGTCGTACGTGTTCCCGATGGTTTTGTGTTCAGTATCAATTACCGAACGGATTTATTTAAGGAAGCACGCATCAAACAAATGCAAAACCATTTAGTGCAACTGTTTGAGTCTATCTTACAAGACACGGATCAAACCATTGCTCAATTGCGTATACTCACAGCAGAAGAAGAGCTGGTGTTAGATAACTTTTCTCAAGCTCCAACTTCCACTGAACTGGCACACGCAACAATTATTGATTTTGTAGAGGAACAAGTTGCTCAGTCACCTCAGCGTCAAGCAATTGTATTAGAAGATGCAGCCATGACGTATGAAGAGTTAGCGACTCGTTCAAATCAATTAGCGCATTACCTTACGAGCCAAGGCGTTGGAAAACAAGCGCGTGTTGCGATTTGCCTATCTCCTTCGGCTGATACGATTGTTGCCATTTTAGGCATTATGAAGGCTGGTGCTGCTTACATCCCCATTGATGTAAATTACCCACAGCAGCGCATCCAATTTATACTAGCTGATACCGCAGCGAATGCCTTCATCGGTAATACAGATAGCATTCAATTAGTAGCCAATACACCAGCTTTACTGGTAGTGGATATTGCAAAAGCGCAAGACCGTATTCGCCAACAACCCAGTACATCAATCATCAACTGTGTTGCTACTGATCCTGCATACATCATCTATACTTCGGGCTCTACGGGCAAACCGAAAGGAGTTTTGGTAGAACACCAAAGTTTAGCCATGCGTATTCATACGGAGGCCGAGCTGTTGGATGCTTCAGCAAGCACCGTGACTTGCTTGCTGACCAAGTATGTGTTTGATGTTTCTTTACTAGAGATCTTTATTCCACTATTATCAGGCGGTAAAATGGTAATTCCGACTGATCATATGATATATCAACCTGACTTATTACTCGATTTATTGGCGAAGCATGCGGTTACCCTGTTGCAAGGTACGCCGAGCTTTTTCACACCATTGGTCTATGCGATTGAGCCAGAACAATCGCAGCAACTTCAGCTCAAAACACTTTGTATAGGTGGTGAATCGCTTACTACTTCTTTAGTAGAGATGATTCAAGAAAAGCTTCCACAAGTGCAAATCAATAATCACTATGGGCCTACAGAAATCACCATTGATGCCACCTATTTACCCAATGTAACCTCGTTTGAGTGCAACAGCATTGGTAAACCCCTTCCTAATAATACCATCTATATTCTTGATTCAGCACTCCAAAAAGTGCCTATCGGAGTGCCTGGCGATTTATATGTAGGAGGTAGTGGCCTTGCTAGAGAATACATTAATCTACCCGCACTCACTCAAGAAAAGTTTATCGCACATCCCTTTCAGTCATCCGAAAGACTCTATAAAACAGGTGATGTAGCTTGCTGGCTCCCCAATGGAGAAATCGAGTTTTTAGGAAGAAAAGATAACCAAGTTAAGGTAAGAGGGTATCGAATTGAATTGGGGGAAATTGAGCATGCACTGATGAGTCTTGATGAAATTGTACAGGCTGTAGTAGTAGTCAAAGCAGATCAAAAAGGCCATAAACGACTCATTGCCTATATCATCCCTACGGACAATTATAAGCAGCAACAGGTACAGCAGCAACTACAGAGCCAGCTTCCAGAATACATGATTCCAAGGGTAATGATGGAATTGGAAAGCTTCCCGACTAACTTCAGTGGAAAGGTTGCAGTTGATCAGCTTCCAGACCCTGTAATGAGCGAGTTGATAGACAGCAAGCATGTCGCCCCTCGCAGTACCGTTGAAAAACAACTTGCCACCATTTGGCAAGAGCTGCTTGGACTAGAAGCCGTCGGGATACACGATAACTTTTTTGAGCTTGGTGGGGACTCCATCATCACCATTCAAGTGGTGAGCAGAGCAAAACGCTTTAGCTTACAACTCAAACCCCGAGACTTATTCGAAGCACAAACCATTGAAAAGTTAGCAGGCGTTGTAGAGAAGCGTTCAAAACTAATAGTCGGGGAGCAAGGGCTACTTACAGGTGATGTGCCACTCATGCCCATTCAGCAACAGTGGTTTGCTGAAGGAGAATATCCTGAAATGAGCCACTTTAATCAAGATATGCTCTTATCACTTGATAAAGCCTTACTTGAAGCACATTTAGCAGAAGCTGTTCGCGCATTAACTACCCATCATGATGCGTTGCGTTTCAAGTATACCAAGCACGAGAATGGGTGGCAACAGACATACGGCTCGCACGAGGGACAAGTCTCAGTTGTGAATTTACAAGACGTTCAGGCAGATCAATTGCCGCAAGAAATTGAGGCTACCTGTACGCAGTATCAGCAAAGTCTATCCATAGAGCATGGCGAATTAGTCAGGTGGGTATTGATACAAACTCCTGAAAGCGAAGCCTATAACCGATTATTCATCTGCATCCATCATTTAGCAGTTGATGGAGTTTCCTGGAGAATTTTGCTCGATGATTTGGAAAGATCGTTGAAAGCAGTTTCTACTAACCAACCCATCGAATTAGGAGCCAAAGGTTCTTCCTATCGAGCGTTTGTCGAAGCGTTAACCAACTATGCCACTCAGGATCGTATTGTAGATGAGCAGGCGTATTGGAAGGAAATGGGTAAAAATACCTTACCCTTACCTGTAGATAAAGAAGAGCAACAGCCTACCTTACAAGAGGTAGAGCGCTACATGATCAGCTTAAGCGCTGAACATACGGAGGCACTTTTGCGAGAGGTACATCAGGCATACGGAACTGAAATTAACGATTTATTACTTGCTGCTTTAGCCAAAACCCTGTCAGAATGGGCTAAATATGAAAAAGTGCTCATCGGTTTGGAAGGGCATGGGCGTGAAGACATTGACAGCAATCTTGATATTAGTCAAACCGTAGGTTGGTTTACTAATTTGTATCCCATTGCGCTTTCCGCTCCTAAAAACAAGCAGCTCGACCATTGGATTAAATCGGTGAAAGAAGCGTTACGAGGCATTCCATCGAAAGGCTTAGGGTATAGTGCACTGCGCTTTTTACATCCCGATAAGGCCATCCAACCAGAACTCGCCGCCATCCAACCAGAACTGATTTTTAACTATTTAGGACAGTTGGATCATATCATTAACGAGGATGCATTTTTTAAAGGAGCAGCAGAATCGCGTGGAGAAAGTAGTAGCCATGCCAGTCCTTTTATTCCTAAATTGGAACTAAACAGCAGCATCGGGGGAGGGCAGTTGCATATGAGCTGGGCTTACGCCAACACGCAATATCATGCGGCCACCATTGAGCAACTAGCTACCAATTACCTGAATAACTTAAAAACGCTGATTGCCCATTGCCAAACCGTTGAACAACAACAGCATACGCCATCCGATTTCGGCTTACAAGGAAAGGTTGATTTTCAAGAGTTGGATAGCTTCTTAGATACCCTGGAAAATGGGCAACCTAGAAGAGCACTTCTTCAAGACATTTATAGCCTGAGCCCCATGCAAGAGGGAATGCTATTTCATGGTTTATACAATACTTCATCTACGGCGTATACCGAACAATTGAGTTTTGATTTACATGAAGTAGATGTGGAATTACTTAAAAAGTCTTGGGAATACATTACTGAACATCATACCGTATGTAGAACTCGCTTTTTCCACAATGCCCTCAGTAGCCCAATCCAGTGTGTATATCGTAAAGTAGAAGTCCCTTTTGAATGCTTCGACTATAGCAATGAACAAGCTGATCATTTATCCGAAAAGATAGATGCCTTTATGCAGGCAGATATTGAACGAGGCTTTACCTTCGATGAAGTCCCTTTAATGCGTATTTCCTTGATCAAGCAAACTGAAAAATTACATACGATGGTTTGGACGAGCCATCATATGCTGATGGATGGCTGGTCGTTACCGATCATCATCAAGGATTTACTGACAGCCTATGAGCATTTTAGTCAAAAACAGCTTGCGCCAGCCATTCCTGAAGATCAATATGGTAAATACATCCACTTTTTAGCAGGTTTAGATGGCTATGCAGAACAACGATTTTGGAAATCGTATTTGGCTCCATTGGAACAACCTACTTTATTGCCTTTTATTGGCAGCACGAAAGAGCGCAACAAAGGAGGCGGAGAGATGGATGAGATGGATTTAGTACTGAACCCTGATGTTACTGAAAAAATTCGTCAGTACGCCCAAGAAAATCGCATTACCGTAAATACGGTGATGCAAGGTGTTTGGGCCATGTTGTTAGCAAAATATACAGGAAATGAATCCATTGCCTTTGGAGTGACCGTTTCAGGTCGTCCACCAGAGTTGGAAGGTGCAGAACAAGGGGTTGGCCTATACATCAACACCATTCCGATTTGCGCACAAATGGATGCCAGTATGCCCATGATTACTTGGCTACAGGAATTGCAAAAAGGACATACTGATGCACGTGAGTTTCAATACACTGCTTTGAATAAAATTCATAAATGGAGCGGCTTACATGGCGATATTTTTGATAATACTTTGGCTTTTGAAAATTTCCCTATCGAAAAAGAGTTAGCCAATCAATGGGCCTTGAAAATGGGTAATGTTCGTTCGTATGAGCGAAATAATTACTTGCTCAGTCTCACGGTAAAATTAGGACTTCAACTTGTTGTCAATTTTAGGTTTAACAAAAGCTTATTGCCAACCGCCTACATTGAGCAGGTTAGGTCGCATTTTGACACAGTTTTACATCAAATCATTACAGAGAAGTCCATTAAGCAAGGTGCCGTAAACATGGTATCTACCCTTGAGCAACAAACCTTACAAGAGGAATTCAATAACACCGCGTTTGCTTATCCTAAACAAACCAATCTAGTAGCACAGTTTGAACAACAGGCTGCCAAAAGTCCAGATGCAACGGCATTGTATTTCCAAAATGAGGCAGTATCGTATCATGAATTCCATCGTAAAGTCAATCAGTTTGCCCACTACCTCAAAAAACAAGGAGTCAAAAAAGGCGATAAAGTGGGCATTTGCCTCGAACGTTCTGTCGAAATGCTCGTCTCGATTTTTGGGGTGCTGAAAGTGGGAGCCGTATATGTACCGATTGATCCTCAATACCCTGATACGAGGGTGGACTTTATGTTAGCGGATGCAGGCATTCAAGTGGTCATTACCAATGCGGTGTATAATCGTACATTCATGTTCTTTGAGCCGCTTTTTGAAGAGCGTGAGGGCATTCACTCCATCATTTGGGAAGAAGCACAAGATGAGATTGATGCGGAATCGGATGAGTGTGCTTCGGAAGAAATTCTATTGAGTGATCCTGCTTATGTCATGTATACTTCGGGTACTACAGGCACACCAAAAGGGATTTTGGTCACACATCAGAATATCTTCAAATTGGTGATGGAACCCAATGACATTGCGGTACAGGCAGATGACCGTGTACTACAATGGTCTAACTTTGTATTTGATGGGTCTACCTATGACATTTACAGTGCCTTACTAAAAGGTGCTGCACTTCATCTCATTTCGAAGGAAGAAGCGCGTGATGTCACACAATTGGCACGCATTATCCAAGAGCAACAGATTACGGTGTGTTTTATGACCACTGCCTTGTTCAATGGATTTGTCAATTATGATGTAGAAGCGTTTAAGGGCATGCGGAAACTATTGTTTGGTGGTCAGTTGGTGTCCATCCCTCATGTAAAAAAGGCATTGGAGAAACTGGGGCCAAATGTATTGGTGCATGTTTACGGCCCTACCGAAACAACGGTATACGCGACTTACTATCCGATCAATCACATCGAAAATAACCTAGTGCCCATTGGTAAGCCTTTAGCCAATACTAGCGTTTATATCCTCAGCCCACAAAACCAATTAGCAGGAATTGGAGTAGTTGGAGAGATTTGTATAGGCGGAGATGGCGTTGCCTTAGGCTATCTCAACCGAGCGGAACTGAGCAAGGAGAAATTTGTTCCCGATCCTTTTTCATCCCGAGAAAATGCAAAGATGTATCGCACAGGCGACTTGGCCCGTTGGTTGCCAAATGGCTGTATTGATTTTGTCGGACGTACCGATGATCAAGTGAAAGTCAGGGGCTATCGGATTGAATTGGGCGAAGTAGAAACGGTACTGCAACAAGCACCTGAGCTTAAAGAATGCTTGGTGGTTGCGATCGATGATGGTCAAAATAACAAAAAACTGATTGCCTATGTGGTAGGGAGTCAGCAATATGATGCCGATCAGGTACAGGAGTTCTTGAAAGTGAAGCTTCCAGCATACATGATTCCTGCAATGATCATCGAACTAGCGGCTTTCCCGCTTACGCCTAATGGGAAAATAGATAAAAAAGCGCTCCCTGAGCCAACGCTCACCCAAAGCCAAGAGGATGATACCTATGAAGCACCTCGCAATGAAACCGAGTCGCTATTAGTTCATTCTTGGGAGCAAACCTTGAAACTAGAGCGCATCGGCATTCACGACAACTTCTTTAGTGTTGGAGGCGATTCCATTCTAGCAATTCGAATCATTAGCGCAGTCAAAAAACACTTCCAAGTAGAAATTAGTATTTCAGATTTCTACCAAAGCCCAAGCATTGCCCAATTGGCTGAATTGATTGCGTTGAAACAGAATTCCAACAATGAGTTGGAAGACTTGCGAAATGAAGTGATTGAACACATGGATCAGGTAAAAGCGGCCACACTCGCGGTGATACCAAACCCTGAAACCATTGAGGATGTTTTCCCAATGAGTGATATTCAGAAAGGGATGATTTTCGCCTCTGAGATGAATCCCGACTTGCCGATCTATCACGATCAGATGATGTATCTGCTGCCCTTTATTGAGCCAGAACGCTACGAGAAAGCGCTAAATTTATTGGTAGAAAAACACGCCATTTTCCGAACCACATTCAATTTGACGGACTACAGTGAAGAAGTGCAAATTGTTCATCGTCACGAACCCGTTACCATTGATTATCAAGATATACGTGAGTTGAGCAGAGCAGAACAGCAAGCGTTCTTACAAAACTATGTAGCGGAAGCCCGCAAGCATCCATTTGATGTGAAAAATGGGCCTTTGTGGAAAACAAGTGTCTTCCGTGTGGATGACAATTACATGGCGTATCTTTTCCAATTCCACCATGCGATTCTGGATGGTTGGAGCTTTGCTTCGCTCAATACAGAGTGGATGAACCTTTGCTTAAGCCTCCAAGAGAATCCTGATATTGTTCCAGAAAAGCTCAGCATTAGTTACAAAGATGGGGTCATTGATAGTTTGGTAGAAAAATCAAACCCCGTGAGTCTTGACTTCTGGAAAAAGGAAATGGAAGACTACACCCGTTTTGATATTTTTGAATCGGATGACATCTATCAAGATGAACGTGTAGTATATGGCATTCAATTTTTTGAACGGATAAAAGCAGTTGCGCAGCAGCTAGATGTTGCCCCAAAAACGGTATGTTTTGGCGCTTACCTGTTCGCCATGAACATGTTCCAGTATGAAGGCGATCTCACCACAGGAGTTGTCTCGAACCTTCGCCCGTTACATGAAGATGGTGACAAGGTACTCGGCTGTTTCTTGAATACCGTGCCTTTCCGATTAGACATGCATGCGCAGCAATCCAGTAATTCTTGGGCCGTGTATTTAAAAGAACTGGAGCAAAAGCTACGCAATTTGAAAGGACTTGATCGCTTGACGCTCTTAGAGATTGCCCGCATTACAGGAGAGAATTCAAGTGATGGAAACCCGTTCTTTGATGTACTCTTTAACTATGTGGATTTCCACGTGTATAGTAATATCCAATCCTCCGAAGAAGCGGAAACAGTTCCAAGTCATGAAGAAGAAGCACAAGAGTCGGAGGAAACCTTGGAAATGGTATCGCATGAATCGACGAATACCTACCTTGATATTTCTGTGAGTACGACGGGTGGCATGATGATGATCTACTACACCTTACGAAAAAAATTGAAGCATGGATTTGAACTCAAAGATATTGTCCATTACTTCGATACATTCCTCCATGCCATCGTGGATGACCCGTATTCGGCAATTGCTTTGGATGCGTCACTTCCAGCTAAAGATCGTTTACTCAACGAGTTTAATGCGACTACAGTTGAGTATCCGAATCAGGGTTCTATAGTAGCGCGAATTCGGGAACAAGCTGCTCAGCGTCCTAATGAGATCGCCATTGTGGATGGTGCTACCACATTCAGCTATCAGGAATTAGATCAACGTTCGGAACAATTGGCCTATTATTTACAAGCCAATGGCGGACAAAATACGCAAATAGCAGTTTGTTTAGAGCGTTCCGCTGACATGCTCATTGCCCTATTAGGCATTTTGAAAGCAGGCGCTGCTTATGTTCCTATTGATATCAATTATCCAAGTGATCGAATCCGATACATGGTCGAAGAAACTGCTGCGAGTTTCATAATCACCAAACAAGCGTTAAGTCATTTAGTGCCCCAGCACGCTAACTTACTCTGTATAGATACGGACTGGGCTAAAATAGCAGATAGTCCAGCGAGTAGTCTAGCACCAATCGACCTAGCAAGTAATGCCTATATTATTTTTACATCAGGCTCTACGGGTCGTCCTAAAGGGGTAATGGTGAGCCATGAAGCCCTGATGAATTTGGTGAACTGGCATAATGATGCTTACCAAGTTGATGCAACAAGCAAAGCAACTTTATT
>JBMYQA010000241.1:0-9715 GCA_049600855.1 Flammeovirgaceae bacterium
GTTTTTACTCTTCTTCTACTTTACAAATGAAGATGTTTAAACTCCTATATATTTTCGGAAAATAATTAACTCTCTGGTTTTTATATCTATTTAACATTTATTTAACTTCTAATCGAATGGTGCGCTCTAGTTTAGCCAAATTGAGAAGAGCGTCATAATCTTTTTATGGTGCAATTATTAAACAGTTTCAACACACGAATCATTTAAGATGTTAAAACCAGTTCGATTTTATTTGATGATGCTGCTCCCGCTGTTGTGGAGTGGGCTTGCAAATGCACAAACAGATTTAGAGGCTGAAATTCCTGTAGATCAGAAAGTCAGAATAGGTAAGCTAGACAATGGACTAACCTATTACATCCGAAAAAATGCAAAACCAGAAAAACGAGCAGAACTTCGTTTGGCCGTAAATGCGGGTTCTTTGCAAGAAGATGACCAACAATTGGGCTTAGCGCACTTTACCGAACACATGGCTTTTAATGGAACCAAGAATTTCAAGAAGAATGACTTGATAAGTTACTTGCAATCTATTGGGGTGAAGTTTGGAGCGCACTTAAATGCCTATACGAGTTTTGATGAAACGGTATACATGTTATCGTTACCAACTGACGATGAGGAAATTTTGGATAAAGGCATGCAAGTGCTCGAAGATTGGGCACACAATGTTTCTTTTGAAGATGAAGAAATTGATAAGGAAAGAGGGGTAGTAGTAGAAGAGTGGCGCTTAGGCCAAGGAGCTAACCGTAGAATGTTAGATAAAAACCTTCCTGTAATTTACAAGGGCTCTCGTTATGCAAAACGTTTACCAATTGGTACGAAAGAAATTTTAGAAAATTTTGAATACGAAACCATCAAACGTTTTTACAAAGATTGGTATCGTCCAGACCTCATGGCTGTAGTGGTGGTTGGTGATGTAGATGTTGATCAAATCGAAAAAATGATCAAAGAAAAATTTGGTCGTATCCAAAAAGCAACGAATCCCAAAGAGCGTGTTCCTTACCAAGTTCCTGACCATGATGAGACGTTAGTAACGATTGCCAAAGACAAAGAAGCTGCATTTACCAGAGTAAGTGTATACTATAAGACGGATGTTGAAAAAACAACAAAGGTAAAAGATTACCGCCAAGGGATTGTGAACAGCTTATTCTCAGGAATGTTGAACAATCGCTTGGATGAATTACGCCAGTCTGCGGAGCCTCCATTCATTTTTGCAGGAAGTTACTACGGTGGCACGTGGGCAAGAACAAAGAATGCCTATCAAATGTTTGCCACAGTAAGTGAAAATGGGGTAGCTAAAGGCTTACAAGCAGTATTAGAAGAAAATGAGCGTGTAAGGCGACATGGCTTCACGAAAGGTGAACTTGAGCGATACAAAAAAGAAATTTTGGTTGCTTACGAACGTGCGTACAATGAAAGAGACAAAACGAATTCTAGAAATTATGCGAGCGAATATGTGAGTAACTTCTTAGAAGGCGAACCCATGCCGGGTATTGAGTTTGAATACAATTTCTTAAAAGAAACACTCCCTTCCATTAAATTAGAAGAAGTAAATGCGCTGATTAATAAGTGGTTAACGGAAAAGAATAGGGTAATTGCAGTTACTGGTATTGACCGCGATGATGTGAAGTTGCCTACCAAAGCAGATTTATTGAAGATTGTAGATGGCGTCACTAAAGCAGATATCAAGGCATATGAAGATGGCTTAACGGCCACAGAGTTGATGACTAAGAAGCCCGCAGCTGGTAAGATTACCGAAGAAAAGAAAGTAGATGCGATTGGAGTAACTGAACTCACCCTGTCAAATGGGGTACGCGTAATCTTAAAGCCTACTGATTTCAAAAATGATCAGATCATGTTCTCAGCTGTAAGCCCAGGTGGGCATTCGCTTGTAGAAGACAAAGATTATTATTCAGCAAGTAACGCTTCTGGCATCATCTCACAAAGTGGAGTAGGGGAGTTCAACCAAGTTGATATGCAAAAATTGATGACGGGTAAGAGCGTTCGGGTATCTCCTTACATTGGTTCTTTATCTGAAGGCATGTCAGGTGTTTGTACACCAAAAGATATGGAGACCATGATGCAGCAAATTCACTTGTACTTTACAGCCCCTCGTAAAGATGAAAAGGCGTTTCAATCTATGATGGTGAAGAACAAAGCATTATTTAAAAACTTAATGTCTAATCCTCAGTTCTATTTTTCGGATCAACGCACAAAAATTATTGGGCAGGGGCATTTGCGTGCTGGTGGTTTCCCAACCATGGAGCAAATGGAGCAGGTAGATTTGGATGTGGCTTATCAGGTGTATAAAGATCGTTTTGCTGATGCAAGTGATTTTATGTTCACCATTGTGGGTGCATTTAACGTAGCGGAAATCAAGCCATTACTGACGCAATACATTGCGAGTCTCCCTGCTACAAATCGCAATGAGAAGTGGATTGATCGAGGCGTACGCCCTCCTAAAGGTGTGGTAACGAAAGAAATTGAAAAAGGTACCGATCCTAAAAGCTCGGTATACATGCGTTACCATGGCGAAATGAAATACGATCGCAAAACGGCCTTCCAAATGAAAGTGCTTTCTGATGTATTAACCATCAAACTAGTAGAGAAGTTGCGTGAAGAAAAAGGCGGTGTGTATGGTACAGGAGCTAGTGCATTTGCGAGTAAAGATCCTTATGGCTCGTACCAAATGTCTATCAGTTTCTCCTGTGCCCCTGATAATGTGCAAGAGTTGATTGACGCGGCAAAGCAGGAAGTAGAAATGGTAAGAAAAAAAGGGCCTACGCAAAAAGATTTGGACAAGGTAAAAGAAACCTTGAAGCGTGAAATGGAAGTAAGCATGGAAAGCAATCGTTACTGGATGAGCAGCTTACAACGCGCTTATTACGATGGCTATGATGCTACCAAAATATTGGAATATAAAAAGACAATAGATGAGTTAGAAGTAAAAAAACTCAAGAAAATTGCTAAAAAATATTTTGGTGGTAAAAACTATATCCAAATTGTGATGAATCCTGAAGAGGAAAAAATGTAATAAAATCATTAACGCAATTTGCTGTTTTTAGAACGATGAGGTTGGAAGCTTAGGGTTTAGCAGTTGCTAGGCGTTAGCTTCCAACCTTTTTTACTGGTGAATGAACCTGTTGATAGCGCTCGCTTGAATTTCAAAATCATCACCTATTTTAAAAAAGGTTGAAAATTTTTCCATTTACCTCATCCTTTAGTGGTATAGTAAAGTGTGAACTGTTATTCAGTTCTTTGAATTGAACTTGACATTAGTTAAAAACCGTAAAGCCTAACACTCGCTAGCTATCTTTAAAAAAGGATTAGGCAATGAACAAAATTATATTCTACCCGATGGTTTAACACTTAAATCTGCTATTCAAGGCTTCTGAGCCTTGAATCCATGATCGAAAGTTTCCTAACTTTCTATTTTTAAGCAAGTTAGGAAACTTGCAACCATTGAGTCAATGTTTTGAAGCGTTGACTAGCATAATTTATGTATTTGATTATCAGAGTCTTGTAAAACCATCGGGTAGAGAAACAAAATTAATTTCCATTAAAAATGAATATCTTCTTAAAAGCAAAACATTGGCAATTATTTGTGTTACTCTTTGGTATTCCTATGGCGGGGCAATTTCTCATGATTGCGGGCATCGTTTCTAATGCCAATCAAGTCGCGCCAGAAATATATGGCAACACACGTGAGGTTTCTAATCAGATGAACCTGATGTTTAAAATCTTTCCCTTCTTAATGTTGATTCTAGTGGGGACTTTTGGAGGCTGGCTATGGGCGATAGGTACAGGTTTGCAACACCGAATTCCAGATCATTTGAAGATAAATATAACCCGTTTTAAGCTATTTACGATTATCCCATTTTCGTATATTATCGTATTGTCGTTTTCAATGATGGCTATCCAACAGCAATTAATGTTAGGAATTAACCCAGCGATATTTATCCTTATGTTTGTGCTTCATATTTTTTCAATGTTCTGCATACTGCATACCATGTATTATGTAGCCAAAACGTTGAAAACGGTGGAGCTGCAACGCGAAGCTTCTTTTTCAGACTTTATTGGCGAGTTTTTATTGATTTGGGTATTTCCCATTGGCATCTGGATCATCCAACCCAAAGTGAATAAGATGGTTGCAGCATAAATGTAGACTAGGGATTTCGACTCTTTAGATATATGTTTTTCTTGGAAAGATATCCTGTATTCGGAATGTTTTTTTGCTGGTTCCATTAAACTTAAATCGCAAAACAAAAGATTAGAAAACCAGTTAATTTTTTGAAGGATAATCCAAACTATTACCTTATGCGTATTGCAACTATACCTCCAAAAAAATGGCTGTTAATAGATGGATGTGGCGCATTGCTATCGGCTTTTTTATTAGGCATGGTATTAACTAAATTCCAAGATTTTTTTGGTATGCCCTTGCGAGAGCTGTATTTCCTTGCTGCGTTACCGTGCCTTTTTGCCATTTACGATTTTACCTGTTATTTCTTTTTAACAGCAAATTGGAAAACTTACTTAAAATACATTGCCATCGCAAATTTGATGTATACCATAATCTCTATGGGATTAGTGATGTATAATTACCAAAAACTGACCATATTCGGCATATTGTATTTTGGGAGCGAATTAATCATTATATTGATTTTAGTCCGTTTTGAACTGAAAGCAGCGACTCAGGTTTAACTTCATTACCTAAATTTATTTTTTTAACTGAAAGAGGGATCACTTTTAGATTGAATCTCTTAATCATTCGTTAAAAAGGTGTTTTTTCTGGCTCACAACGGGCTTTATTTTATCTTTGATTTTGAACTTGTCTAACATATAATATGTGATTTAAGAACACAACTTGAAGAAACGATGAGAAGAATTACTTATTTATTGACTCCACTTTTACTGATGGTATTTTTACTAGCTTGTAATACAAACTCTAACACAGGGAATAAGGGTATCAACACTGGAGTAGAAGAGAAACCCGTAAAAGCAAGTCCTTATGAAAAAGCAACAGCGAAGATTAAGGATACTAAAATCACCATCAATTACAGCTCTCCCAGAACAAAGGGTAGAAAGATTTGGGGAGGCTTAGTGCCTTATGATGAAGTATGGCGAACAGGTGCTGATGAAGCTACAGTTTTTGAGACCAGCACCAAATTAATGGTGGAAGGGAAAGAATTATTACCAGGAAAATATGCATTATTCACGATTCCTAATGAAGAAGAATGGACAGTAATTTTCAATAATGTACACAACCAGTGGGGTGCATTTAATTATGAAGAAAGCAAAGATGCCTTGCGCGTAAAAGTGAAGCCAATGACGGTAGAGGAATCGAAAGAAAATATGACTTTTTATATTTTAGAAACGGGTGATGGTGAAGGTGAAATCAAATTAGCATGGGAAAAAGTAAAAGTGGCCATTGCATTTAAAGCCCTTCCTAAACAAGGATAATTTGTTAGACCGCTTCTTTCTATGTAATTTAAGTTCTCATTAAACGAGGCATAAAAATATGAAAGTAATCATCGAAAAAGAGCAACTTGTTCTGGACGATTATTTTAAAGTAGGTGAAGCCATTTTGCAGCATGAGCGGTTTGATGGTAGCATGAGTCCGGCTATGCGCAGACTCAATTTTGAGCGTGGGGATTCTGTAGCCATTTTTTTGTGGAATACAGACAAACAAAAAGTGGTATTAACCAAGCAGTTTCGCTATCCCGCCTACACCAAGGGAGAAGGCTGGATAGTAGAAGTAATCGCAGGTAGCCTAAAGCCTCATGAAGATCCAGTAGATGCGATGAGAAGGGAAATTTTGGAGGAAACTGGTTATCAAGCAGGTGAGCTGAAACACCTACATACTTTTTTTGTTTCTCCCGGTGGAACTTCTGAACGTATTCACTTATTTTATGCTGCGGTACAAGATGCAGATAAAGTAGAAGAAGGAGGAGGTTTAGCAGCAGAAAATGAAGATATTCAATTGGTAGAATGGAGTGCTTCTGAATTACAACATGCATTAGATGCTGGAAAAATTCACGATGCGAAAACATTGGTTGCTGCACTTTGGTTTTTGCAGCAGGACTCAACTTCATGGTGAAGAAAAAAATTACCTACTATATATTTGAAGGAATTGTCTTATTAACCCTATTTGCCATTCGTATTTTCCGAATGGAGCAAATGGGGCTTTTTGATTACGACTCTGTAAGAAATTACTTGACGATTCAAGAGATGAGCCAAGGTGATTTTAGTCACCTATTCCATCACATCAGTCCTACTTTTTATTTGATTTTTTCCCCTGTTTACCTACTTTTTGAGCATTTTCTGGCTTTAGAATATGCAAATGCGGCTATTGGGGTGTGGGCCGTTGCATTATTTACTCGTTTTCTCCGAAAGCACTGGAAATTAGACTTTTGGCGTTATTTACTCTTTACTTGGTGTATAGGTACTGCCACCTTTTTAGTGGTTTCTTCGAGGTACTTTTCCATTGAAAACCTCTCACTCTTATTTTTTGTATGGATACTAACCAACTATTTTAATCATTTAGAGACATCAAAATCAACATATTGGTATCGCACTTGGGTTCTAATCGCATTTGCGGCTACCATCAACTATAAAGCCATTTTATTTATTCCGATTATATTCATGATAGAATTATTTCAAATAAATCGGAAATTAACGTGGAAAGCGCTAGCGTTCATCCCTTTGCCCTTTCTAGGCTTTAGTGTATGCTATTCGATACTGGGCGGATTATTAAAAGTAGGCTACTTGAATTATGCCAAATATTTTTATGCATTGCTATTCGGACGAGCAACAAACCCTCAAGTTGATAAATCTAAATTCGATTTAGATGTTTTTTACTACGTTAAATATTGCTATGATTTTGAAAACTTCCTGATCGGAATTGGATTGATAGCTATGCTGTATCTGAACAGAACGTCCTTGCTTGCACAAGTAAAGCGGTTGTTCGGCCAATTTAAGGTGAAAGTTAATGCAACTTTCTTAATCACGTATTTGATGTTCGCTTTTGTTGGAGGTTTTGCCATCCTAGCCAAAGCGCCTAGAGGAATGTTGTGGGCCTATCCATTGATTTATGCATGTGCAGTATATGGGTTGAATCAAGCTGCCCGAAAATTGCAGTGGTTTGTACCTATCGCATTGTTGTTTTTTGCAATTAACCTTCTGAACATCAATCGGTATATCTATCCATATAGCAGTAGTAACTATGCGAAATTAGCAGCGTATATAGCAGCGAAAGACATTGAAGAGGTAACCATTACCGTTGGATTGGGCTTAGTGCCATTTTTAGATTCATCTATAAATTGGGAAATTGCATTTTCGGAGCAGGAAATTTCGATGGAAAAAGGGCAATATGTAGTGATAGATGACTATCAACAAATTGCAAATTTAGGCAACTTTAAAGTATTAAGGAGTCTAAGTCCTATGATAGCCTTCAAAGACTCCTCTTTATTATCTCCCTATTTATTTTTAGAACATTGTGAATATACCAATAAAGGCTATGAAGAAGCCTTAGCAGATTGGAAAGCAGCTCAAAAACAACGCTATCAACTGCGTTTAGTACGTTGCGAATGAATAGCATCAATCTCTAGGTGATCGATAAGGCACAAAGTCCAGTAGTTTTGATGGAGCTGAAACCTTTTTAGCTGTTTGAATGCCTAACACTTGATTGATATGATGCTTATAGCGATTAATTACCAACTGTTCGTCAAACTTCGATTCGGCCAATTGTCTGCTATGCTTACCCATCTTCATGAGCGTAGACGTATCAAGTTCAGCCATTTTTTGAAACTTCTGGGCTAAATCAGTGGCGTTGCGTACTTCACACAAGAAGCCATTGTATCCATTTATTACCGTTTCTTTACAGCCTGCTACATTGGTTGTGACAATGGGTTTACCCATACTTGCTGCTTCAATTAATGTACGTGGTGTCCCTTCGCGGTAAGAAGGCAGCACAATACAATCCGCATCTTCAATGTAGGAGCGAACATCATCTGTCGTTCCTAAATACGCAATCAACCCTTCTTTAACCCATGCCTCTACTTGTGATTTCGGCACACCCAAGCCATTGGCTTCATTGATACCACCCAACAACTTAAATGTATACGAGAAGCCTTGTTGACGCAACATGCGAATGGCGTCAATGTATTCAATAATCCCTTTATCGTATAATACCCGCGAAACCATTAAGAAGGTGAAGCGCTTATTGCGCATAAATGTGGTGGGTTGGAATTCTTGTAAGTTAATACCAGAACCAGGTACTAAATCAACAATTGCTTTTGGGACGAGTTTATTTTTTAAGAAAACTTCCTTATCGTCTTCATTTTGGAAGAACACCACTTTGGGATAGCGAAAAGCAAAACGATAGAGAATCTTCGCAACTTCAAACATCATTCCCTTGCGAATGAAAACGGTTCCTAAACCCGTGACATTATTAATACTAGGTATGCCTAATAGCGCAGCAGCCATCGCCCCATAAATATTAGGTTTGATGGTGAATTGTAAGACGACATCCAATTTGGCTTCCTTATAGAGTTGCCTTAACTGCCAAATCAAAGAAAAGTCTTTGAATGGGTTAGTGCCTTTTTTGTCCATGTTTAAAGCCGCAAATTCACAGTTCAGTTCTGATACCAAACGCTCGCTAAATTCATCCTTGGGAGCGATTGCTACAATTTGATGTCCTTCGGCTTGTAATGTTCGAATTAACCCCTTTCTGAAATTATAGATATTCCAAGCGGTGTTAATGGTAATACCAATTCTCATTTTGCCCCTTAATTATTTGATTTTGTCTTGTTGTGATCAATTTGGATTAACAGAGATTTATTTACTTGTTGGTTTGTATTTTATGATAGTGAGGCTGTTTGCTTAAAAGCGTAACTATACCATTAGAATAAATTATGCCAATAGGCTTAGTTTTTATAGTACGAGAATATGTAAATTAAGTTCGTGTTTGGCTGGTGAGTTCTTGTAGTATTTTACAAGAATACCAAGTATTTAAACATGCGCTTAGCGCTTGAAATCTTATTGTTAAGAATTATTATAATCTTCAATAACATATACCTTGTATAAGGTATGCTAAGTTTAAAAACCCCAAATTCCACTTTGTACAATTTCCACAGAATGTTGATCTGGATCGCGAAAGTAAAATGATTTCCGATTTGCTCTCCATATAATTTCTTGCTCAATTTCAATGCCATTTTTGAGCAGTAAGGTTTTCCAGTTTTCATATTCTCCATCATGGCACTCAAATGCGAAATGTAAATTTCCTGCGCCATAATGAGGTGGAACGCCCGTTTTAGTTTTTGAGTGTGCTGCATTAAAACAGAGTAATACCGATTCGCCAGCACGGAAAAAAACGTGCTGTCCTGCTACAAAGGTAATGATCGGTAAACCCAGTATGCCATGATAGAAATCTTTTGTTTGTTCCAAATCCGCCACATAAAGCGCGGTTTCTTTAATTGACTTAAACTCCATGATATCAGGTGTTGAAATGAGCGATTGACCAAAGTTGAATGCGTGGACTAAATTAGCTAAAATACTGACCTTAACAATAAAGATAACCGATTGATTGATGGGATGTTATATTGGCGCATATTTTGTGCAGGTAACTTGAGTACTGAATGGAGCAAGCATCTCAAGATTTGATAAAAATGCTGAGAAGAACCGAGTTTATGGTAAGGCTTTTCAGTAAAGGAGTATAGGGTTT
>JBMYQA010000242.1:0-9604 GCA_049600855.1 Flammeovirgaceae bacterium
AGTTGGGTTTCTTCTAAAATCCGCTTTTTAATTTCTTGGGCAATGAGTGTAGCCGATCGCATGCCTTTTTTATTGCTCGTGACATCCAAGAAGGCTTCATCGAGTGAAAGTGGCTCCACTAAATCGGTATATTCGTAAAAAATAGAACGGATGATTTGAGAGGTCTCGCGGTAGACTTCAAAGCGTGCGGGGACAAACTCAAGGTGTGGGCACTTTCTGATGGCGGTAGTAGATGGCATCGCAGAGCGTACTCCAAACTTTCTAGCTTCGTAGCTCGCAGTCATAATGACGCCTCGTTTTTCGGGACTTCCCACTGCAATGGCTTTGCCACGTAATTCGGGAAAATCACGCTGTTCTACTGAAGCGTAGAATGCATCCATATCAATATGTATAATTTTCCGTTGCGGCATGCCTGATTGCTTTTAGAGAAGTCCCTGATCAAATTTACAAGAATTGTGAAATATTTTTATGTATTTTTGACTCATCGAGATCGCTGAAGTGATCATTTTCCATAAATCCTTCTACGCACACATCAAACATAAAGATTACCATTACCCATGATAAACGACTCAAATCCAAGAATGATACTTCGCAAGAAAAGAGATTTTGGTGAACGGATCAATGCCATATTTGAATTTATCAACCTCAATCAACGCGATTTTTACCGCGCAGTAGTACTCGTCATTTGTCCCTTAGCAATTGTAGGAGGTGTATTAGCTGGAATGATTTCGGGCTCACTTGAAGATATCGTTAATAACCCAGGCGATCCTACTGTAATGCTCAAAATTTTTGGCTCATTTCCATTTTGGGGCGCAATGGTTTCAAGCATCTTAGGCTATAATATTGTGCTCACGGTGAGTAATGTATTCATTAAGCTTTACCTCAATAAAGTGGAAAATCTTTCTGTAGAAACCATATGGAAGGAGATGAAAAAGTATATTCTTCCTGTTTTTGGTGTGCAGTTTCTATCAGCTATTTTCTTATTCATTGCCTATTTTTTGTCGATACTACTTATGGTAATGTTGGGGCAAATACATATGGCATTTATCATTATCGGGGCGTTCGGCGTTTTACTATTATTGGGTTACTTAGCAACGAATTTTTTCTTAGTATACGCGATTGTTGTCATTGAAGAACATGGGGTATTTGGCTCTTTTGCTAGGGCCTTTTGGTTAATGCGCAACCACTTTTGGTCAACTTTTGGGTATTTCTTCGTCATATTTCTGATCTACATGGCCATCAGCTTTATTTTTACTGCTCCTGCCATTATTGTTGAGCAAATTGCAGCGTTACATGTGCTAGAAAGTGAATCTGCTGTATTTACCATGACCAAGATCGCAGCAAATATTTTTTCTAGTGTTGGAAGTTA
The DNA here is from genome assembly GCA_049600855.1 of Flammeovirgaceae bacterium. GTDB lineage: Bacteria > Bacteroidota > Bacteroidia > Cytophagales > Flammeovirgaceae > JBMYQA01. The sequence goes on from JBMYQA010000242.1 coordinate 1,370, forward strand.
CTTGTTGTTGCCCGTTTTAATTCTTGCACCTACTTTCCAATACTTTAACTTGGTAGAACACAAAGAAAGTACAGGGCTATTGGAACGCATTGAACAGTTTGGAATCAGAGAAGAAAAACGTGAGGATGAAGAAATTTATTAACTTGAAGCCGATTGGTTGGCTGCTTATGGCTTGTTTCTGTTTCGTGTTGCCCATGCGTAGTATGGCACAAGCGCCAGATTCGCTAGCTGGACTAGAAAAAGTGAGGGCCTTTGATGCAGAAAAAATGGAGGCTTACAAAACGGATAGGGCCTTTGACTATGCAGAAGAGACGAAAGTAGAAACCTACTCGGTGTGGGATCACGTGCTACAGTTTTTAAATGATCTATTTCGGGATGATGGCAACCGAATGGTGCTAAAAGTATTGATGTATATCGTTTGTGGAGGCATCATGTTAGTGGTTATTCTTCGATTGATGGGGGTAAATCCGCGACAACTATTTTATGGAAATCCAAGCCATCAATCCATGAAAGGAACGATTACTGAGGAAGATATTCAACGAATAGACTTTGAAAGCCAAATTAGCCAGGCCGAAACAGAACAGAATTGGAAAGAAGCCATTCGATTACAATACTTATATGTACTCAAACTATTTACTGATCAAGGTTTTATTACTTGGAAAATTGATAAAACCAATCACGAATATGAAATAGAACTTCAAGAAGATCGACTCAAGCAGCCTTTTCATCGCGTTACCCAAGTATACGAACACGTATGTTATGGGAACTTTGAGATCAACGAAATGCGTTATCAGCAGTTTAAAGGGCAGTTTGAAGAAGTAAGAACGTAAGTTATTAGGTTATAGAACTCACCTAAACTCAATCTTCCTACTTTATCACCTTCCATTGGTTTGTTTATAACTATTAATAGGTTTGACTGTGAAAATTGAATTTAATTGTAGATATTCATACTTTATATTTATCTCACAGTTAGCTTATTTAATTCCAACCAATGTATATTAACAAGCTTTGGCATAATCTGATTAACAAAGGTGCCAACTTTCACAATACATCATTTGCGCCCAAGCGAGCGAGAGCATTGAATGCTACACTCTTAATTACGGCTATGATTTGCTTGGTACTTGCAATAAATGCATTTGTGGGAGGGCGAGTGAACAATGGTTGGATTCAAGTTGGTAGAGTGGTATTTTTGCTCACAAGCTATTTTATGTCAACAAAAGGCTTACATAAACAAGCGTTTATGTTTTGCTTATTTGTATTGATTTTAGGAAACTTTTCATTTATTGTACTTCAAGAGTTTAATACAGGCAACGCTTATTCATACCTCGTTTTTTTAGTATTGATTTATTATTTCTTAGAGACTCGAACAGAGGTGATCTTGTATTATTTGCTGGTTTCCTTCTTCGGAATTTTGCATTATTACTTAGAGTTTGACATGAAAGTATTGCCGATTCAAACGCAACTCATTTCCTACATTTCCATCATTATCATTCTATTTTTCTTGTTAAAACTGTTTTTTACTGAAAATAGAGTATATCGTTTAAAAATGATTACTCGTCAGCAAAAGATGGAAGAGTTGAATGCGCAATTAAATGCGACATTGGAAGAGGCAAAAAATAATAGCATGGAGCTGGAGTTAGCAAATGCGAAAGTGCTCATTATGCAAAATCAACTATTGAGCGCAGGGAAAATTGCATCGCTTACTTCATTAAGTAAAGGAGCGTTAGAACGGATTTCTAACCCACTTAACTTCATTTCTGGCGGTGTTGGAGCCATGGATCAGGCATTAGGTGAATTACTGTACTTATTAGATACGTATAGAAAGCTCCCCAATATCAGTGATGCCGAAGAAAAACAACGCCTGTTGCTGGAGATTAAAAAGAAAGAGGAAGATTTAGATATTGAGGAACTCCTTCAAGATGTGATAGACATTTCGCAAGATCTCCGTTTAGGCTTAGATCAATTATCAGAGTTAATGAATACACTGGCGATCTTTACCACGAAAGTCTCTCCTACGAATGTGCTTAAAAATAAAGTAGATGTATTAATACAAGAGGCAATTCAGAAACTTCCTGAAGTTGATCAAAAAAGGGTTTTTGTAGAGGTTTCACCCAAGTTACCACGGGTAGAAGTTGAACCTAAAACATTTCAAATGGCGCTACTTGAGTTGTTGAAAAACGCATTAGAGTACACTACAGATAAAGTCGTGGTGAAAGCGTGGAGTATGGGAAAAAAGTGGGCACTAACTTTACAAGATATTGGTGAGGGGATGTCTGAACAGACTAAAATGAATGCACTAGAACCTTTTTTTACACTAGATAAGACTAATCGACACAAAGGGTTAGGCTTAACATTGGCTTATCATATCATTTTACAGCATAAGGGAAACTTGGAAATTAATTCAAAAATTGGGGAAGGGACAACCATTTACATCACATTACCCATTACAAGCAAACCCGAATAGGTGATCGGTAAAATCGTCATTCATGATACACACTTACGTATGTTTCCTTAAAAAACTATTTCCATCCATAGATAACCCCTATCTTTGCGGCTTCAAAAAGAGCTTACATCATGAAAAAACTGAAAACCATGCTTGTGCTACTGTTATGGAGCATTAGCGTACAAGTAGTAGGACAAACTGAAAAACCTCGGAAAAACATTATCCAACGGATGTTTGAAAAGGGAATCGTACTGGTGCCTGTCGCCTATTATTCACCCGAAACACGGTTGGCAGGCGGATTGGGCGGATTCTACTACTTTCGGTTTAATAAAGAAGATACGCTCACGAGGCCATCGAATATTAACCTTGCTGCAATTATTACGCAAAATAGACAGCTGATTTTGCAATTACCCATGCAATTAGCTTTTCAGCAAAATACCTATCTGTTTAATGGCGAAGTAGGCTATTTTAAATTTCCCTTCCGCTTTTATGGAACAGGAAATGCGATTGATCTTGATCAGTTTGAAACCTATACGCCTAACATTGTTCGTGTGAAGGGGATTTTATACCGTAAACTGAAGGAGAAGTTCTTTGTAGGGCCAAGGTTGCGCTATGAATACCAAAATATGCAGCCGTTTGAGGAAGGAGGACGGTTGGCAAATGAGGAAATTATTGGGCAACAAGGAGGACATTACGCTGGATTAGGGTTAGCGATGTTGTTGGATCAACGAAATAATATTTTTACGCCTACTAAAGGCTCTTATATCGAATTTAGTTCGTTGTGGGCAAACAAAGCATTGGGCAGCGATTACCAAGCAAATGAATGGTTTTTAGATGCACGAAAATACGTTCCATTAGGCAAATCGGTGTTAGCCGGACAGGTGTATGCCAAATACATTACAGGCGATCAGCCTTTTTACCTATTAGCTCAAATGGGTGGGTACTACCGCATGAGAGGCTATTTCCAAGGCGCTTATCGTGATAAAACTTACCTTACTTCACAATTAGAATGGCGTTTCCCAATTATTGGTAGGTTTGGCGCAGCAGCTTTTGGAAGTGTAGGTCAAGTTTCTAATGACTTGGAAATCCAAACCGAACACCTGCGATTTGCAGGAGGCTTTGGGCTACGTTTCCGATTTAACGATCAGGAAAATATCAATCTGCGCATCGATTATGCCATGGGAAAGGATACATCAGGCTTTTACTTTACCATTGCGGAAGCGTTTTAAGCAGGTATGTACTTTTGTGGTTTCCCTACAATTTGGGCAAGTCAAAGGCGTTAAACATTCTTAAACATTTGGCAGATTAGTAGAATACCCATTACTTCGCAACTTGAAAAGTTGCTTGGGTAGTGCTTACACAGGCCACGTTTTGATGTTAGAACTTGTCTATAATGAATAAGTGGTTATAACGCTAAAACTATAGACGGCTTTCAGCAGTTTTAACCGAAGTATTAATTTGTTTCTACAACTGAGAATTATGTATAAGAAGAGTGCTGCGTTTTTAATCGTTGCTTTCCTAATCACCCTCTGGTCTTGTGAAGAAACTGCAACGAGTACCTTAACACAAGCAGAGCGAGATGATCAAGTCATCCTAGATTATTTGAGTGATCAAAATATAACGGATTATGTAAAAACAGAATCTGGGATGTACTACAGGTACCTCACCCAAAACCCAACTGGAGCTGCTTTTTCCCAAGGTTTAGTGGCACAGTTAGGTTATGAAGGCAAATTATTTTATGGTGATATCTTTGATAGCTCCTTGTTGAGAGGTGACACGATAAAAGTAGAAGGAGAAACAGGAAGAATATTTAGTGAGTTTGCAGAAACAGCAGTCTCGCCCCCATTAGATACTGCTGGAGGCAGAACAGCCGATACGGTGTCTTGTGCGGCTTACACTGGATTTGTTATTCGTGGCTGGGTTGAAGCATTAGAAATTATCAAAACAGGGGAAAGTATGGAGTTTTATATTCCTTCTAACTTGGCTTATGGCGCTGGTTCTAGTGGCATTATTCCAAATAATACGCCGATTATGTTCCGCATTGATGCCTATTCACCACGTATTTCTGTAACTGGTTTAGACGAGCGTTGCCCTAACTAAAATAAGCCAAGCTGAATGTGACTTCATGCTAAATAGCCTTTAGAAGAGCTACCAACACCTGCTGATGTTTTTATTGGAAACTTGGGCAGGTGTTGTTTATTTGTATTGTAGGTGGAAGGGCTTATTTTAGCCAAATCGGTCAGCTTGTCATCATATCATGCATCTCCAATCCATTAAATTATTGAATTTTAAAAATTATGAGGAAAAAAATATCGCTTTTTCGCCTCATATCAATTGTGTAGTTGGAGAAAATGGAGTAGGAAAAACGAACTTATTAGATGCCATTCACTACTTGTGTTTAACGAGAAGTGCGTTCAATACCATAGAACAGCAAAATATTTTGCATGGAGCGCCATTTTACATGATTCAAGGGATGATGGAAAAGCAGGAAAAAAATTTTCCCATTGTCTGTAGTTACCAACAAGGAAAAAAGAAAACCTTCAAAGTCAATCAAGCAGAGTACGAAAAATTTAGTGAACATATCGGGCGGTTTCCCATCGTACTTGTTGCTCCTATAGATGCCGATCTTGTACGAGAAGGCAGCGAAGTGAGACGAAAATTTATGGATAGCGTGATTGCGCAAACAAATAAAAACTATCTGAGCGATTTACTGAGCTACACGAAAAGTCTAAAACAACGGAATGCCTTGCTTAAACAATTTGCTGAACGCGATTATTTCGATGCCGATTTATTAAGTCCTTACGATGGGGCCATCATTCAACTTTCTCAAAAGATTGGTCAAGTACGTGAAGCCGTAATTCAAGAACTGATTCCAATTTTTCAGAAGCACTACAACAGTTTGGTAGATCATCGCGAAACGGTCGAAATGATTTATAAAACCAAGGTACTAACTGATGATTTCCCCAGTTTCTTTAGAACGTTTCAAGCGAAAGAACGTATTTTATTGCGAACCATGCAAGGAATTCATAAAGACGATTATGTGTTTTCCATTGGTAATCATCCTCTAAAAAAATTTGGTTCTCAAGGGCAACAAAAATCATTTATCGTAGCGTTAAAACTCGCTCAGTTTGAATACATGTATCAAAAGTTAGGTGAAAAACCCATCCTTCTTTTAGATGACATCTTTGATAAATTGGATGACGGGAGAATCGCTAAACTGTTACAACTACTCAGTCAACAGCAATTTGGGCAGGTTTTTATCACGGATGCACGCCCAGAGCGAAGTGAAAAATTATTGGATACCTTGACTGTAGAAGTGAAAATTCACCAAATTGAGCTGTAAATTCATAAAAAAGGGTTTTAAGTGCGTCATTTCCCACACTTTCGCGTCTTAAAGTAGATTGGGTTACTTAACCTTTTGAAACAGGGCTACCCTAGTCGAAATAAATTAATGTTAGACAAGCTCAACAGATAGATTAGAAAGTCATGATGGTATTTGAACAAATATATGCACAGTTTAGTCAAGAATTATATCGGTTTATCTTGAAAAGAGTTAAAGATGAGGCTGTAGCAAAAGATTTGTTACAAGATGTATTCATTAAAATTATTGAGAAAGCTCATCAACTGACTGATAAGAGTAAATTAAAGTATTGGATTTATCGAATTACCTCAAATGAAATCACCACCTATTATCGCCAGCAGAAGCAGCAGCATCATTTAAAAGCATTAGTTGAGTTTGAAGAAACTAAAGAACATGATCTCACCCCATTAGAAGATTGTCTAATTGGCTTCATTGATGACATGCAAGAAGAGGAGAAATACCTTGTGCAGCAGGTTGAGTTTGAAGGGAGAAGTCAAAAAGAGTTGGCAGAAGAGCTAGGTTTAGGCTATTCAAATGTGCGATCTAAAATACAACGAGCACGCAAGAAGTTACGAGAACGCTTATTGGCATGTTGTAAGCAACAGTTGAAACAAGGAGGGGTAGCTTGTGGGGAGCTGTGTGATGCGTGCGATTAACTAAAAAAGGGGCTCTTAAAGCCCCTAATTCATCAATTAATGAGTAACCATAGGTTCAAGTCCTTTTGCTTGCTCAATAAAGTCTTGTACTTTGCTCAATGCAGGTACAACTCTAGTTAATTTTTTCTCGGCATTTACTTCTTCAAGTTTGGCGTGCAGGTTTTCTGCGTTACGGTTTCTGAGTTCCTTTACGGTGTCTACACCTGAGGCTTTCAAAAGTTCAGCGAACTGAGAGGCAACACCGTTGATACGGAATAAATCAGCCATGTTTACCCATGTCAAGATTTTGCTTTCGTCAATACCCGTTTCAGCGGCAATTGCTTTACGTCCTTTTTTGTCGCAACCATTTTCTAAAAGGGCTTCAACCGTTTTTATTCCAGCAGCGGCAAGTTTTTCGCCGAATGCAGGGCCAATACCCTCAATGTCTTGAATGTTCTTAGCCATGATGTCTAAGGTTAATTAAAGTTCAAAAAAGATTTTACAAGATATTAAGTAGTTGAAGTAAGCAACTACTTGCTTACACTTACTTAAGTATCTGCATATTATACAATTTTTTCATCTTAGAAAAGAGGCTTGTGGAAATAATCCTTAATGAAGTTAGCGTATTGAGCTTCATTAAGGAGACAAGGTTTTATTTCATTTCTTTTGCTTCAAAGCCATCAAAATCATGTTCGAGTAATTGTGTAATTTGCGCAACAATGGCTTCAGCGCTATCTTCGGGATTGAATCGAACAGGCTTTTTAAATTTGATAGCCAGTGTAGTATCTCGTTTTTTAAAGAATAACCCTTTTTTATCGAATGCTCTGCGGAAGCCATTAATGGCGACAGGAACAACAATTGGGTTGTGGTTTTTGATGATGTGCGCACTCCCTTTTCGTACTGGAGCGGAAGGATTGGTTGTTCCTTGTGGAAAACTGACTACCCACCCTTGTTGTAAGGCCATAGCGATATTTTTTTGAGCAGATGTATCTAGTTTTCGAGTGATATTTTGGCCTGCTGCTCTCCAAGAGCGTTCTACTGTAACTGCGCCAGCATAGGAAAAAATACGGGGAATTAAACCACTATTGTTCATGGTTTCGGAAGCAGCTACAAAATACATATTTACCCGTGGAGCCAAAAGGTAAATGGGGTATTTAATGGTATTATAAAATCGCCACTTTACACTGCAAAACACATGATAAAAGGCAATGACATCCGCATAATAGGTTTGGTGATTACTTAAGAATAATACATTCTGATTAGGGAGGTCAAATAAATGCTCAGTGCCCTGAATTTTTGTTTTATTCACCACCGTAAACCTAGAAAAAGTGAGCATGCCAATGATGGATATGAGCAAGCGTTTGGCAATGAGTAGGTTCCCAAAAGGATCTTTACTGAGAAAATCTAAGCGGATGAGGTATCGCCAGCCTTTTTTTAGTTTAGATAGCATATTGCCTGATATTGGTCATCTATAGGAAAACCTTTGATTAAAATAATCGAAATCAGACTAATTAACCAAAGGCACGCTATTGTTTTTTTCTTTATGAAAGCGGAAGTTTAAAGTTTATCCTAAGCTTTCATCTTCTTTAGTCACGTATTGTTCCCACATTTTTAAAGTTTCTTGAAAATCTTCAGGAAGCTCTGAATCAAATTGCATCCATTCTCCTGTTTTAGGGTGTTTAAAACCGAGTGATTTGGCATGCAAAGCTTGGCGAGGAAGTGACTTGAAGCATGATTCTACAAAGGTACGGTATTTTGCTGTTCGTTCACCTTTTAAAATACGATCACCTCCATAC
>JBMYQA010000243.1:0-9406 GCA_049600855.1 Flammeovirgaceae bacterium
ATTAAGTGTTTACGACTTAACTGGTCGCGTATTGTGGCGTAAAGACAATCGCGAGGCAAAGGCACTTGAATTTGGTGTATCATCAAACATTAAACAGCAAGTTGTTTTAGTTAAGGTGGAAAACAAGCAAGGACTCTATGTAAAAAAGATTTATATAGATTAGTTTGACTACTCATAGTTTATTACACTGTCCGCTAAGTAATTTACTTTTTAAGCTACACTAGTTGAGTTTAGAAACTCAACATTATTAAGATCGAAGATAAGAACAGTGCGACTGCCGTCTTCAATCAGCAAAAACTAAAATTACTTAATGGATAGTGTGGAAAGGTTATACAAATATAGATGCTCATAGAGGGTGGACTGAGTTGTTGAAAATGGGCAATAAAAAAAGCTATGGATAATATCCACAGCCTTTTAATCAGAAACTATTATTTCCAATAACCGAAGTTACTGGAGTTCTATAGAAAAAGTTTGAGCAATATCAGTTTCTCCATCATTGATGGTAGATGTTGCTGTTTTAATGCCGTCTGGCTGATGCTTCAAGGTTACGGTGAAATTGCCTGTAGTACTTGCAGTTGCTCCTGTAGTCCAGTTAGTAGATAAACCAACAGGAAGGCTGTTCTCATCCATATCAGTATAGTTGGTTGAAGCATTAGTAAATACTCCTCCAGTATAAGAAAAGAAGATTTGATGCTCGTGATCCTCATCTCTTATTTCCGTAGTTTTATCCTCAACAGGATTCTCTAAAGTATTGGCAAAAGTTATACTTAAATCGTAAGTTGTATTTGCATCAAGCTGAATTGTTGTAGGAGTAAATACCCCACTTCCTGGACCATCACCATCTGCATCAAGGTAAGTACCTGTGACCGTGTTTGTTCCGTCATTAAAAGTTAAGGTTATTTGAGTAATTACCTCAGCTTCGTTTTCTGCTACAGGATCATCATCGTCATCGCAAGAAGATAAAAATAAACTAAATGATAAAATGCTAAGTGAAAATGCGTATAACGTTAACTTTCTTAACATAACTGTTTAAATTTAAAATGGTTAAAATGTAAAATTTAATTAATGAGTTGCCTTTTGGGCAGATAGGTGTCTTAAGTCTATCAGATTATTATTAACGAAATTTATAGAGTAAACTAATACTTGTGTTTCTTCCAAGATCATCAGCAAAATACCGCAGTTGATTGGTATAATCACGGTAACGGGTATTCGCTAAGTTTTGCACTTTTAATCGAAATGAAAGTGCAGATTCCTTAATCGGTTTGGTAAAACCCAATTCAATATTTCCTAATAAATAGGCATCGGGTGCTTCCATATAATCAAAGTCTGTATCATCCTCTGCAAATAAGTCAATATCTGCTACGTAACTCTCTCTCAGGGTCTCGAAGCTAATAGCTCTTGGAGTATTTTGTTTCCGAGCAGTGAAAGCGAGTTCCGTTCTGATAAAAATATCAGTTAATCCTTTCCAGTTTGTAAGATCGTATTGTAGCGAACTAACAAACCGACTTGCAGGAATATTAATGATATGATTTCGCGTATTTGACAAGTCTTTTGCATTTACCAAAGAGGCCTGTCCTGACCAAGTCAATGTTTGACTTAATTGATGCGTTGCTGTAAAATCCAATCCTGTGAAAAGCGCATCCGTTTGACGGTACCATGTATAAGGATAAATTCCTGCTGTGCTATTGGTAATGCCTTGAGGACGAGCATAAATGAAATTATTAATATGATTCACATAAGCACTTAATTCGATAAAGGTCCTTTCAGTTTCGTAATTATAGGTACCTACCCATTTGATTCCTTGTTCATTCTTGATGCGCTCTGGATCAAATTCATCAATGAAAAATTCAAAGTTTGTTCCTGTTTGTTCCCAAGTCCAAAGTAAACCATATTCGAAACGTCCATTGCTTTGGTGTTTGCCATAACTGTACAGCTCAGCAACATGTGGCGGTCGCCAAGAAGTACCAATATTCATGCTAAAGCTAGAGGCATCACTTAATTGGTAAATGGCTCCTAATGTGGCTGTAAGGTTTTGCGTTTGGAAATTATCGTAATAAAACCCAAAAGAATTCCAACCAGCAATATCAAAGGTCTGAAAGTCAAATCGAGTACCAAACTCAAGTTGCCACTTATTTTTTTGCCACTTTTCAATCAAATAAATCCCGCCTGAAAAACTATTAAAATTGGGAATAAAATTACTTCGTTGCGTACCTGGAACATTGTTGTTATCTTGATAAATACCACTTATTCCAATATTACCGCGAATATTTTCACTTAACCGATGTTCTAAATCCAACTCAGCAGTGTGCGTCGTTATTTCCAAATTCATGGATGGAATATCGTTTAACGCCCCCCTTCTGACATCAAATTCTTTTCTTCGGTTCAATTGAAGTGCATATTGGAAGGTCCACTTTCCTAATCCAGCATCCAAAAATGTCTTGAATTTAAACAAATCGTGGTTCACATCTTGTCGAGGATTCGCAAAGTCGTATGAAAAATCGGTTGTTCCTGGAGGAATGTCACTCGTTAGCGCATATTCAAGATCATCCAAGTTTCCGACATTGGTAGCAGCTAAAATACCTAATTCTGTTCCAAAGCTGCTATAAAACGCTTCCCAGCCCCATTTTGAACCCGTATATCCCACACTGGCAGAATAGTTCATCTCCCGAACTCCTGTATTGGTCAGTTGATAATCGGGAGCGTGTAAATCACCACCTCTTTTGGCAGACGTTTGCAAGCGCCAACCCCAACCATCTTTACCAAAAAGCTTAAACCCATTTTCTAACTGTAAAGCACCAGCTAACGTTCTTCCATTCGAAAAGCCTACTAAATTTGCTTTTCCTTTCAATCCTTTCTCAGTAGGCAGATCAGCAGGGTCTACCACGACAACTCCTCCTATGGCATTTGCTCCGTAACGCACGCTTGCAGCGCCTTTAATGACAGCTAAATTATCTGCAACAAAAGGATCTAACTCAGGAGCATGTTCTGTTCCCCATTGTTGGCCTTCCATGCGTACGCCATTGTATAAAATCATAATGCGATTTCCATACAAGCCATGAATAACAGGTTTGGCAATGTTCCCACTTCCTGATTTAAGGGTTGAAACTCCTGCAATTTTCTCTAAAGAGTAAGAAATAGCTTCACCTCGGCTTCCTTCCAACACATGCGCATCAACTTGACTTGTTGTCAAAGATGAAATGGTTGATGGAAGTCGTGAGTCAGCGATCTCAACGCTTTCTAATAATTCAGTATTTTCGTTAAGGTAGACTGAAATAGTGGTATCAGTTAATATGTCCAATACAGTGTAAAAATCTTTATACCCAATGAAGCTTATTTTCAAGGTACACGCACAATCTTCATTCAGTTGAAGTTCTGTCATTCCATTTTGATCTGTAACAGCACCTTTATTGACGTTGATCAGTTGTACATTTGCTTGTGGTAAAGCTTCTTTTGTTTTAGCATCATAAACCTTGCATTTCAGTTTATGAACTAATTTTTTCTTTTGGGCTGTTACTTGATGCTGTATTCCAAAAATCAGAATAAATACATACAGAATAGCTACGGACCCAAAAGCTGGGATAATTTTGTGCATGATACTACACGTTATAGCTAATTACTTACTAGGTAGAGAGCAACACTTCAATCCAATTTGAATTGAATGCATAAAGAGTGGATTAACTAAAAGATGGAGGGCCACGAAGACTACTATCGTGGAAATAGGATTGAATCTGTAACCGCGAGATCAGTGTATTTACTTGAATTTCAACAAAAGCAAATTCAACTGTTTCGAGCTGCGGGGTAGTTACAAGAGTTGGAGTTTGTGGAGTGAACTTACACAGTTCGCAGTCCATGTACTCATGGTCATTGGCTGTAATATTGAGTTCATCATCGGAAACTCCTTTAAGCGAAATATGGTGATCACAATCAGCAAAGGCAAGGTGCATAACTTTCCCTGTGATTGTAAAAACAATCAGAAAGCTTAAAAGTATTGCCACAGGCTTAATATGTGATGCAAGTTTTTTCATTATTCTAATAAAACATGCGAATATACCGTGCTGGATTTGAATCTGCAACAGTATTGCAGAAAAATAAGCGCACGTTTGAATAAAATTCTTTGGGCTTTTAAGGAGCTTGTTTAAAGTAAAGTCTTTCACCTACAAATGGCTAATTTGCCCTTATACGTCTTCAGTTTTTTCTTAAATAATGATCATTATTCGCGGCAAAATTGAATGGTCTAACGTCAAATTAGCTCATTTTCGGTTCGAAATCCCTTACTTTAAACAAGCTCAAGGCTTAAAAATTTTATTCAAACATGCGCTACGTTTTATTCTCTGTGCTTTTCCCTATAAGTTTGCACTCTATAAAATGCGAGTAACAATGATTGAAATTAAACAATTTACCTTCAACCCATTTGCGGAAAATACTTACCTTCTGTTTGATGAAACTAAGGCTTGTGTAATTATTGATCCGGGCTGTTATGAAAAACAGGAACAGCAAGAGTTGTTGGATTATATTACGAAAAAAGAATTAAACGTGGAGAAAGTGATCAATACCCACTGCCATATTGATCATGTGTTGGGGAATAAATTTTGTAAAGATACTTTTCAGGTAGATGTACTCATTCCCCCAAAAGAAGAACAGGTGTTGCGTTCAGTATCGGTGTATGCACCAATATATGGCTTCGCAAATTATCAGGAAATTCCTGCAGATGGCTTTTTACCAGAAGAAGGTGAATTCAAATTTGGAAATTCTTCGCTAAAAATATTATTCGTTCCAGGGCATGCACCAGGACATTTAGCCTTTTATGCTGCCGAACAAAAGTTTTGTGTTAGTGGTGATGTTTTATTTCAAGGAAGCATTGGTAGAACAGACTTACCAGGTGGTGATCATGATACCTTAATCCGCAGTATTCGGACAATGCTGTTTACTTTACCTGAAGATACTACGATTTATTGTGGGCATGGGCCAAGGACGACCATTGCGTTTGAGAAAAAGCACAATCCGTTTTGTGCAATTTAATATCGGCAAAGTTCAATTAATGGGTAGACATCTAGGGGACATCGTTAATGTTAATAAAATTTAAATAGCTTACTATTGTCCTTTTGCCTTATTGTTTTGAATTTAGCGTACATTCAATCATATACACAACTATAAATTTAATCGTAAAGCCAATCAACCAAAGGCATTATTCTAGGGCATAGGGATATCTTATTTTAACTGAATGTTTAGAAGATATATCTTAAGGATTACAACCAAGTAGATGTAACTGGCGTAAATAAGTATTCAAGTTTAAGTAATTTTGTATTATAGAGAAGCTTTAGCTTGATTAAAATTAGATACGTACGATCATATACGTGTATATCCTAAAGATATATTCCTGACTAACAAACTATTAATAAGTAATTTGAAATTAGCAATATCACTTAAGTATACCACAATTTAATGATCATTTTTAGTAAAACGATGTGTATTTAAAAAGGAATGGAACTATGTTCGACATGGAGACTACTGAATTACTAAACCTTGAGGTTTATCCTAATCCAACGGCAAAGCAGGTCTATGTGGAGGTAGATGGGAATCGCCTTGGAGATGTTAAGCTTGCTGTTTTCGATTTGTACGGAAAGAAAATGAAATCGTATCGAGTCCCAAATGAAGGATTTCGCCAAGTATCTTTAAATTTGAAAGATTTGAAAGTTGGCACCTACATGATTCGTTTAGAGAGTCAGAAAATGGGAGCAGTCTCCCAGAAGTTGGTGATTGAACGGTAAAGACGTTATTTCAAAAATAAAAAAGGGGCATATCAGAAACGATTAGCCCCTTTTTTTGCAATAGCCGCTTAGTAATTTACTTTTTCTAAACGCATAGATACGCTTCTCGTTTTCGTCTTTTTGGTGTATTCTCCCACCTCAACAATCATAATGTAACCAGGTTTACCAGGATAAACTCTCAAAGAAGCGTTTTCAGTGCGCAGGTCAATTTCATCTGTGGAATATTCTCCATCAATATTGGAAATTGCTGCAAACACCCAGTGGTTTTTCTCTCCTTTAATTCGCTTGTAATCTTGGTAGCCAATAATAAATCCTTCTTTATCTTTCGAAACTTGTGTAAATGAATAATCAAAGTCGCCGATTGCTTTAATGTAATGGCCAAGTGTAACAGCCCCTACGTAAGCTGCGCCAGCGGGTAAGGCAATATTTGTGTTGTCTTTTTCAAATATTTTGGCCGTTTTTAAATTAGAATCTTTATCCATTTCAAAAACAACCATTTCATTGACCACCATTTTAAATGCACTAATATTAGAGCTACCAGAACCACTAGCCGCAGCAGCAGCTCCCAAAATACTCGCTGCAGTGCCTCCCGCAGAAACCGCTTTTTTGTAGCCTTCTGCAATCACAAAGGTACGTCCATCAACAGTAGGAATTACATTGTGTATGTACAGGTAACCCATTTGATCCATTTTACCTTTTTTATTTACAGGAAGTAATTTTGCCACATCTTTGGCCCAACTTACAAATTTCTTGTCTACAATTTTACCTTGAGCATCGAAAGAAAACGTACAAAAACCAAGTGAGTTATCATTCAATTTCCCATCTTTCGTAAAGTATGAACCTACCAGTTTAGAAGTTCCAGTCACTTCATTATTGTAGCCATTAAATACTTGAATTTTATAGTTGTTATCTTCTAATTTTGTTTCAAACTTTCTTCTTCCAGTAGTTGCATCGATGCCCACAATATAAGTTTCAAACTTTTTGCTCATTCTTCCCGGTTTTTTTGCTGCCGATAACAAAATGAGTTTGTTCTTCGAATCATAGTGAAGAAAGGAAGCCGTTTCAATTTCCTTAGACACGCTGCTTGAGCGATAAGTCCAATTTCTATTCTTCTTTAAATCTGAAGATATGAAATCTACCTCATAGCCTAGTTTTTTACTTTTTTTCATAGAGAAATGAAGAAACCCTAGATTGGGTACTCCAAAAATCCTTGTGTTCATGATTTCTTCTTTCCTGATGGCGCTTAAGAGTACGAGTTGTTCATCTTTAATCAACTCTTGAAAGGTTTGTCCCAAGAACTTTGCCTTTTTACTATACCTACGGAGTGCAATTTTATTCTCCTTCGTCTCATAAAATGCAAAAAGAAGATTTTCTTTGTTGTAAGATCCTTCTAATAAATAGTAAGTCTTGGGAAGAGTCAATTTCTCAGAAGCAATCTCGTTCAAGTTTGCATCTAAAATGGATAAGATGTAGGCATTATTCTTTTTATCTACTTTGTCGTAGGCGTAAAAAGTATAGTAGCCTATGATTTCTTTGTTTTCAATAATTTCTCCGAAATTGCTTAGAGAAACCCGTTTACCTGTGGTCACATTTCTAGTTTGACCAAATGAATTCTCTGTGAACCCTATGCATAATAAAAGCACAAGGATCGCTTGCATGATTTTAGTTGTCATCTTAAATGATTTGGAATGATTTAATTAATATGTGAAATGAAAAGACCTTTAGGAAAACTCTTCCTATAAAGTCCACTATACGCGTAATATTCCCGTCTTCGTTCGGAATATTTACTAGCCATGGTGATGGCATATAAAAAAAAGTCGTTGTCGAGATAAATGGCTGGCTTTTTATCTAAATAGTAAAAGGCAAGTGATATGAGTTCTTTATTTCTGAGGTTTCTAATAAATACAATGAGTTGTTTATACGATTCAGATTGTGTTTCTTCAGAAGGCATGGGCAAGTATTTACCCAATTCATGATTTTTTTGTGCCTCATAAATCTTGATTAGGCTAGCCCCAATAATACCATGTACAAAGGATTTACTGACACTTGAATCGTGCGCAAGTAATTGAAGTGCGTTGTATAAACTCCGACCATACCGCTTAAAATAGAAGTCCGCATAAAGAGCTTCTAATTCTGCTGCTTTTGTGATTTTTATGAAGGTATTTTGATCTTGTAAAAAGTGATTTTTGGAATTCATGGATAAGCGAGCACGATCTGTAGATAGCGCTTTAATTCTATCCTGGCAATCTGGATGTGTTTTGAGTGAATCTGCAATGATCCCGAAGGTGACTTTATCGCCGATTTCAAAGGGATTTTCTTCTTCTTCAAGCCAACTTTTTTTGAAGGGAAATTCCTCTGAATGAAAGCGCTCTTCATAAGCAATGGCTGATTTATATTTCTCAAAGTCAGCAGAATCCAACATTTGTAGGCAGGAAATGGCTCCAGAGGTAGCATAAGCGGTATTTGCAAGGTAACTAAACCCCAAAGAATCTGCTTGACTTTCTTGCTGGCGAGTATACCTACTCTTGTCGTACATGATTTCTTTTAAAAACTCCGTAAGTTTTCTGTTTACCTCATATTCTTCATTGCTAATTTTCTTGATCTTATCTTTAAAGGATGGATCATTTAGGAGCTGAACGCCCTTTTCAATGTTTTCATTTACATGGTTAAGGGTGTAATGAGCAATTTCATGTGCGATGACGAAAGCTAATTCCGCCTCCGAACGCGCTCGATTGATCAAGCCTACATTAATCATCAGCGTACCTTCCCCAAAACAAGCGGCATTTGGAGTAACATACCTACTCACAACCATATTGATTTTATTTTGAGGAATTTGTGGATTAGCCTTTATAATTTCTTGGGCAATTTTATTGATGTAGGTATTCAGTGAAGTCCCATAAATGAAATGGCCTTTATCAACTCTTTTGATAATACTCTCGGTTCGTTGCTTGTGCTTTTCTATGATTTGTTTTCTTATTTTTCCTTTATAATTGCTGGGTATAGTAGCAAGTTGCGAAGTCAAATTAGCTTGAAGCTTTGCGCGCAGTTGATCTTGAAGCTTTTTGTTTTCAATAAAAACTTTAGGGAGTTCTTGACTGAAAGATAGGAAAGGAAAAGCAATAAGTGTAGCTAAGAAAATGTAAATGAATACATTTTTTTGCGGATGAAATTTGTTCATTGTGTGTAATGCGTTTAATCAAATTTGTGTGGTGACTGTTCTTTTTTAATCGGGAGACAAAGCTAAATGTTTTTTGAATAAATAGAAATTTGTAGAGAGCAGATGAGGTGTTGATTAAAATTATTAACAAATTCTGAAAGCTTTGGAGAAGTTCCCAACTGTTAACAAGAACACTTGCCTGATGCCATTAATTTAAAAGCGAATGTATTGAATATTGACTAAATACATCAATGTAATCTGTGAGCTTATGCCTTAGGTAACTACTCTAAAAATTTAAAATGAAGGAATTGGCAACAGGGCTTTTAACCGCAATCACTTCGATAAAATAATATGGTATACACAAGTAGTACAAAGAAGTAACATATGAGGTTGTCTAAAGTTTATACTTCTAGTTTAAAATGAGGGAATTTATTCTCAGACAAAGCATTTTTTCTGCGAATAATGGCAATTATTTAAGGAA
>JBMYQA010000244.1:0-9381 GCA_049600855.1 Flammeovirgaceae bacterium
ATTTAAAATTCATTAGAATAATACAATTTTATTGAAAGCAATTTTACTTTTATTAAAAAAACACACAAATAAAACATATGTTAATTTGTATTTGATCTTTCACAATATTAAGATTCTTTACACTGAATTTATACTAGATAAGTAGCTGGACACAAAAAAAGGATAGGCAATTGCCTATCCTCATGTATGCGATACATTCCTAGCTTTTAGTACAAGAAAGAAAGCTTTTCCTGTAACTTTCGCTGAATTCTTTCTTTCGTTTTTAGCTTGTTAATGAAGTTATTTCGAACCTTCAACAAATTAAAATCTGTAATGGCTCTTGGATCAATATCTGGATCAATGCCATGTTGATAATCGAAATCAGAAAGCTCACTCTTATCCTTGCGAATCGACTCTTCTAAGATATCCAATTTAACGCGAATTTGTTCTTCGAACGGTCGTTTGTATAATTCACGCACTTTGGTTCGCGCCGCTTTTTCTAGGAAATGAGTTTCAAAAATCTCATTACAAGCAATACGGAACTTCAAGTTCAACTCGCGATCTTCTAATTCAGGTAGTTTACCAATCTGCTTCCAACGATTCTGGATTTGCTTTACTCGATCAATATCAAACGGAATACCTGCTTCCAAAATGTAAGAAACATCTTTATGCAAATCGCGCTTCAATTCGATGCCTGACTTTTCAGATGCTGCTTTCTGTAATTTAAGGGTGTAGAAGTATTTTTCTACCTCTCGCTTAAATTCGCTTGTCAGCTTCTTAAATTTAATCTTACTCACTCGGCCAATAGACTTCCATTCATTTTGGATATCTTTGATTTGTGAGATGTGATTCAAGGCATTGCCGTCTCTATTGATATCGCGTAGTCGGTCAATCAAGATGCGATACTTGCGTAAACGATCTTTGATAATGATAGCCTGCTCTGCAAAGAAATCTTTTCTGCGTTGGAAGAAATCCTCCATCGCGTCGTGAAAGTTCTTGGCAAGCTCTTCCTCATTTTCTTTGTAAGCGCTACCCGTCTTAATCCATTTCTGCTTCAACTCCTTCATTTTTAAAGAAGCTTCTCTCCAATCGTCGCTTTTTTGCCATCTTACCGCTTCTTCTAATAAAGCCGTTTTTATTTTTAAGTTCTTCTCTCTATTCTTCTCGATATAGTCATTAATGTCTTTTTCGAGTGTATCTATTTTATTGAGAAGACTAACAAAATCACCTAAGCCATTATATTCTGTAAGATAGGTTCGCATATGAAGTAGCTTCATTAAGTAAGAACCTTTATTTTCAGAAGTCTTCACTTTTTCTTCTACAGCTGCAAGCTTACCTTTTACTGTATCAAACCTGTCAACAAAATATTGAAGGCTTGCTTCGTCGCTTTCTCTTACTACCCCAATTTCGCGGTCAGAGAAATCAAGATACCCTTTCAAAAACACTTTATCATCCTTTACATAGCCGTGCTCCGTAATTTCTGGGTATTCCTTAATTGAAGTTGTCACCATGTTAATCATTTTTGGTTAATGAGTTATGTCGATTAGTTGTGAAACAATCCAAATGTTATGATAAAAACACTTGGTTGAAATGTATGAATAATCGAGGCTGATAGTTATTTACGTTAAGTTTAAGCTCGATCGCGTTGTCTGCCTCTATTATTCTTTATATTTTAATTATACAGAAACAAGGTTTATTGTGCACTGCATATTGATACGATGTTCAACGTTTAATTACAAATTAAATAGTTAAATGTTGAATATGAAAAACATATCCCCAAAGAAGTGAAAAGATTATTCCTTATCCAAATACATCCTTAAAACAATCCAACTTTTCTCATCGAAAGTTTACACAAACGATTCCAAGGGTTTTTCTTTTCCTCTATAACCATTTATACTTTATAATATTGTTTTTCTACATTCATTTTCGGTTAATGCGATTGGCTTCATTCTTTAAATAATGCTCTTCTGTAAAATACTGCTCAAATTCCAGAGAATTTAGCATATTTGCTTTTCCCTATTTAAGGGATTGCTTGGCATAAACATTTCCATCGGCGAACCAAAAATGATGATGCTAAACAAATTTTCATAATCTAATTGCTTGAACGACTGAATTATCACATAAGTTGGTCATTTATAAAAAAATAACGGAATTGACTCCATCTTAAAAGTTCACCCAAATCATATGAGTAACGAAACCATTATCTTCTCTATGGCTGGTGTAAGTAAAACTTACCCGCCTAGTAAACAAGTGTTGAAAAATATTTACCTCTCTTTTTTCTATGGTGCTAAAATTGGGGTGTTAGGTTTAAACGGTTCTGGTAAATCTTCTTTATTGAAAATTATTGCAGGTCTAGATAAGAATTACACTGGTGAGGTTGTATTCTCTAAAGAGTATTCTGTTGGCTACTTAGAACAAGAACCTGAGCTTGATCCCGAAAAAACCGTGCGCCAAATAGTAGAAGAAGGCGTACAGGAAATCGTTGATTTACTGAAAGAGTTTGAGGAAATTAACCTTGGTTTTGCTGATCCAGAGGTGTTGGAAGATCCTGATAAAATGAATAAGCTCATTGAGCGGCAAGGGGAAGTGCAAGAAAAGTTGGATCAGTTAAATGCTTGGGAACTCGACAATCGCCTAGAACGTGCCATGGATGCTTTGCGCTGCCCTCCTGACGATGCAAAAGTAGCTAACCTTTCAGGGGGTGAGAAAAGACGGGTAGCACTTTGCCGCCTCCTACTTCGAGAACCTGATGTGTTGTTGCTTGACGAACCTACCAACCACTTGGATGCAGAGTCTGTACATTGGTTAGAACAACATTTGCAGCGCTATAAAGGAACCGTTATTGCCGTAACGCACGACCGCTATTTCTTAGACAATGTAGCAGGCTGGATTTTAGAGCTTGACCGCGGAGAAGGCATTCCTTGGAAAGGCAATTATTCATCTTGGCTTGATCAAAAACAAAAGCGATTGGCCCAAGAAGAAAAAACAGAGTCCAAACGTCAGAAGACCTTACAGCGCGAGTTGGATTGGATACGAATGGCCCCTAAAGCACGACATGCAAAACAAAAAGCTCGTTTAAATGCTTATGACAGCCTCATGACCCAAGAAGTAAAAGAGAAAGAGGCCAAACTTGAGTTATTCATTCCTCCTGGGCCGCGTTTGGGCAGTACGGTAATTAATGCAACAGGTGTAGCCAAAGCTTTTGGCGATAAACTCTTATATGAAAACTTAGACTTTTCATTACCCCAAGGAGGTATTGTTGGAATTATTGGACCAAACGGTGCTGGTAAAACTACGTTATTCAAACTCATTACTGGTCAAGAAACGCCTGATGCGGGTACTTTTGAAACGGGTTCCACAGTAGAAACTGCTTATGTAGATCAAGAACATATGGAAATGGATCCCAATAAGACGGTTTGGGAAACCATTTCGGGTGGTAATGAGCTGATACAATTAGGCACTCGCGAAATGAATTCACGTGCTTATGTGAGCAAGTTCAATTTCTCTGGTGCCGATCAACAAAAGAAAATTGGGGTGCTTTCTGGTGGGGAGCGAAATCGCGTACACTTAGCCATGACCTTAAAGCAAGGTGCCAATTTATTGTTATTGGACGAGCCGACTAACGACCTTGATGTAAACACATTAAGAGCCTTGGAAGAAGCGCTAGAAAACTTTGGAGGATGTGCCGTAATTATTTCTCACGACCGTTGGTTCCTCGATCGGGTGTGTACACACATGCTCATATTTGAGGGAGATTCGAAAGTGGCTTTTTTTGAAGGAAACTTTTCGGAGTACGAAGAAAAGAAACGAGAGCGTTTGGGCGAAACGGAACCTAAACGAATTCGCTATAAGAGCTTGAATTAAGCAAATAAACTAAAAAGACAGCTCGGTAACATGAGCTGTCTTTTTAATTGATAAAACTTTGACGTTTATACCGTCATAATATCTTTTTCCTTCACTGCTAACAAGTCATCAATCTTTTTAGAAAAAGAGTCGGTAAGATCTTGTACTTTTCCTTCTGCTCCTTTAATGGCATCTTCTGAAGCGCCATCTTTTTGTAACTTCTTCAATTCATCATTCGTTTCCTTACGGATTTGACGAACACGCACTTTGCTATTTTCAGCTTCCCCTTTCGCTTGACGTACCAAATCTTTTCTTCTTTCCTCCGTAAGTACAGGAATGCTAAGGCGAACAATTTCGCCATCATTTTGTGGGCTTAACCCTAAGTCACTGTTAATAATTGCTCGTTCAATTTCAGGGATAATATTTTTTTCCCAAGGGCTAATCACCAAAGTTCTTGCATCCGGTGTACTCACTGAAGCAACTTGATTGATTGGAGTGGGCGAACCATAATATTCAACGCGTAATCCATCTAACATTGAAGGCATTGCTTTTCCTGCTCGGATTTTTGCTAATTGTCCCTCTAAATGTGTGATAGCTTTCCCCATATCATCCTTGGCGCTATCAAGGTATAAATCTATATCCTCTTCCATTTTTATTAAAAATTTGGTTGTATTCTCAGAATAATATTAACCTTTAGGCAATTACATGGTGATTAATGTTCCCACTTCTTCCCCTGTAATTAGGCGCTGAAGATTGCCTGGTTTATTCATATCAAAAACAATAATAGGCAAGCCATTTTCTTTACACAAGGTAAAGGCGGTCATATCCATTACATTTAATCCTTTTTGAAAAACTTCATGGAATGAAATATTGGTAAACCGTGTTGCTGTAGGATCTTTTTCGGGATCGGCAGTATAGACTCCATCTACTCGTGTACCTTTCAATACAACATCAGCTTTAATTTCAATAGCTCGCAAACTAGCTGCTGAATCTGTAGTAAAATAGGGGTTTCCTGTACCTGCCCCAAAAATAACAATCCGCCTCTTTTCAAGATGGCGGATGGCTCTACGGGTAATAAATGGCTCACATACTTGCTCAATCTTAATTCCTGACATCAAACGGGTATACATTCCGTGTTTTTCCAAGATACTTTGCAAAGCCATTCCATTAATTAAAGTCGCCATCATGCCCATGTAATCTCCCTGAACACGATCAATGCCTGTTTTTTCGGCTTGAATACCTCGATAAATATTACCGCCACCAATCACAACAGCCAACTCTACTCCCAACTCCATTACTCGCTGAATTTCTAAAGCGTATTGTTCTAATCGCTCTGGATCAATGCCAAAGTTCTGATTACCCATTAAGGCTTCTCCACTCAATTTGAGGAGCACTCGTTTATATTTCATGCGTGAATTACGTTAAAGTTAGCTATTAAAAGAAATCACCAAATTAGGCACGCTCTTTTATTATTTAACTTGTATAATGTGTTCAGAGTATTAATTTGCTCACCTGATTAGGCAAAACTGCTGCAAATATAAGGAATTGATTCACAATTGTACGGTGAATCAAGTTCTTTAAGCATTTGTTGGTGAAATGTCAATGCATGAATAAGTCCCATAAACCACATTTATGATGATAAAATGGGGTAGTAACGGTCTGCTAAGTTTGATTTATTTTGATAAATCACACATTCCTAGCTCGATTCCAGTAAGTAAACTGATGATGATATTTGATAAAATGGAGGGAAGGTGACCCAAATAGATACCGTAAATACTTCCTAGTACGGTTCTATAAAAAGCATTGGAAGGTACTCAATGCCAAGTCTTCAGTAGATTTCGTTTTAATGGTTCTCCAAGTTTGTGGTACATAAGCCGCAGTCGTTAAACATGCGGCTATTAATCCGATTAAAGTGGTTACATCAATTGAACTAGGTTCCATAATTTTCTGTAAAGGTTTTTTCCAAAGTAGCTGGACTTAATGCTGTTCCAAACACTTCGGGGGAATGGATACATAACGCACCTGCAATAGTAGCATATTTCAAGCAATCAGCCATCCCTTTTTCTTGCATAAATGCATAAATAAATCCCGCAGAAAATGCATCTCCAGCTCCGTTACTATCAATTAATTCATAATGCGTTAATGCGGGTTGCTCATACCATTTTCCAGCGCCATCTAATGCAGTGGCTCCTGCTGCACCATGCGTACAAACCACCCATTCTTTCTCTTCATTGATCCATTTTTGCATCCATGCTTTGTAATTGGGTAAATTATCTGAACTTAAAAATACATAATCTGCATAATTGATATAATCTTGATGAAAGGTGTTTATTCCATCATAATCGTGTAAATCTACCCATACTTTCTTGCCTAACTCTTTGCATATGGCAAGCGTATTTCGGGAATAGTTACTCAAATTCACGATGACTACGTCACTTTCGGCAATCCAAGGGCCAAACTTTTCATAGTTGATCTGAGGTTCATCGTCAATGTTGTTGGTGAATATGGAAATCCGTTTTCCATCTTTCGTCATCAAATTGGTATGCCGTTCTGTACCAAATGCATTGTAGTCGTACTCAAAGCTCAGGTTTGGATGTGTTAAAAAGTCTTTGATCCAACGTCCATACAAGTCATTGCCAATGACCGCATGTAAGCGCACATCAAAATTAAGTCGGCAAAGGTTTAAGGCTTTCCCAGAACCTGTTGAGCCTATAGTTTCTTTAAATTCACATTGATGAATGGTTTGTGGCTCTGGTTGAGGGAAATCTTCAAGGTAGATGATCGAATCAATGGATGCGCCACCAATGATGGTTATTTTTTTCATAGTTGTAATTAAATATTGAGGAAATTGTTAAACAGGTATCAAAAAAATACCATGATTCAAGCATCCACTTGGACTAAAATATTTCACAAGTAGACACCTACTCTGTTAGTAAAATGCTGATGAAAAAGAAAGCCCAAGCGGGTGCTTGAACTAGTGGGCTTTATTCACTAGTTCAAAACTTTACTTGCTGTGAAATTGAATTTATGAGCAATATAACTACTTTTCCAACTCAATAACATAAGCCGTTTTTGCAGCTAAACCAGCTTCTTTATCAAAGGCAAAATGCTTTCCTGAAATGACATCCTTACCTGACTTGAAATTAGATAATACTTCAGCAAAACGACTCCAATCTACTTCAGACTTAGCTTTTCCTGCATTTAAAATGACCATTACTGTTTGCTCAGCATGTACTCTAAAGTAAACATATACATCGTCTTGAGGCACAAAATGAAGCAATTCTCCTTGATGCACTGCTACGGCATTTTTACGCCAATTTGCTACTTTACTCACAAAGCTCATCGCATCTTTTTCACTATTGCTCAAGCCTTTTCCAGTAAAGGCATTTTTGGTATCGCTAGCCCATCCGCCTGGCATATCTTCTCGAATGATCCAATCGGGTTTAGTGCCTTTCATTAAAATTTCAGAACCGTAATACCATTGTGGAACTCCACGAGTAGTCATCAGAAATACAGTGGCTAACTTCCATAAATCCAAATCTTGATTAATGTCTGCATAAAAGCGGTTTACGTCATGATTATCCAAGAAAATCACATTTTCATTAGGACTGCCGTATACATGATCTTGGGCTAATACATTTGCAATCGCCATTAGGTTCTTATTCTTAAATGCATCTACGGCAGCGAAATACATAGGAAAATCGGTAATGCTATGGAGGTGACCGTGACGGCCGTCTTTATTCACTGTTGCGTTATTCCAAAACGCTTCAATAGCAACCTCTCCTACCCAAACTTCTCCCGTTACAAATAAGCCAGGGTACTCTTCTTGAATGTATCGTGCTAAATACGTCATAAACGTTCCATTCGGGTAGGGATAGGTATCGATTCGAATCCCATCTAATTGCAAGTATTCTACCCACCAAATGGCATTTTGAGCTAAATAGGTTTGCAATTGAGGATTATCCAAATTCAAATCAGGCAATGAATCGTCGAACCAACCTTTTTGATGGCGATCTAAATCATGCTTTGATGCATATGGATCTGCGGCTGTAGCATTGTGAAATAAGGAATACCCATACTTTTCTTTGGAATTAATCCAGTCGTCAGCAGGAAGATCATCCATCCACCAGTGCCCTAAACCACAGTGATTAAAAATCTGATCCATGACGATTTTTAAGCCTTTTTGGTGGGCTTTATCCACCAATTCCAGGTATTCTTCATTGCTCCCAAAACGCCTGTCAGTCAAGTAGAAATCGGTAATGCCATAACCGTGATATGAGGGATAATTCTGATCATTTTCTTGTGGAGGATTGAGCCACAAAGCAGTCATCCCCAAGTTGGAAATGTAATCAAGGTTATTAATAATCCCCCTTAAATCACCTCCGTGTCTCGCTTTTGAATCTGCCCGATTGGTTTGCTCCTTCATCCCAGTAATTTGGTCATTTTTGGTATCTCCATTTGCAAAGCGGTCAGGGGTAATGAGGTAAATCAGATCAGAACTATTGATGCTTGTTGTTTTCCAATCTTTGGCTGATTTCTGTTTCAGTTCATATGAAACTTCTTTCTGCTTTCCATCTTTCTCAAGCACTAGCTTGAAGTTTCCTGCTTGAGCTGATGCTGCAATTTCGAGGTATACAAACAGGTAATTGGGATTACTCAGGCTTTCAATACGCTGTACCTTTGCCTGATCTCCCATAACTTTCACCTTTGACCCTGCAAGGTTATTTCCATAAAACATCACTTGCAGGCTTTTATTCTTCATGCCCGTCCACCAAAATGCGGGTTCTACTTTTTGAATTTCCAACTCACTTTGGGCAAACGCACCAAAGTTCATGCATACAAAGTAGACGATAACTACACTTAAAACTTTTCTCATTTTCATGCTAGTTAACCAAATAAAAACACCTTCCGAAAAGGTTTGCATAAGCAACTAAGTACTTGCATAGACAGCAATGAAGTAGCGATTTTGGTCGTTCGTGAAGGAATTGGGCTGTTGGTGAAAGAGTAAGAAATTTGTGACGTGATTTGTGTAGTTTAGTAAAATGTATTTTACACTTTTAGTGTTCAACGAGTTTACAAAACGAACTTCTCTAACATGATTTCGTTTAGCGTTCAAGGTATTTGGGTTATTCAGAACCTCGAATTATCAAACCATCAGGAAAATCTGAATTGAGTAAGTAAGCATGGCACAAACAATAAATTGGCAAAAGACAAGACAGTGGTCAAAAAGCAATGAGTGGCTTTTTCATGTGTTGTATTGGGTCGTTTGGGTTTTGTTTTGGGGTTTGATGTGGGGAACCTTCGATCACAACTACACCAAAACCTTTAGCATTCAATTGTTGGAATTGCCTTTCAAAATGGCACTCGTGTACATTGGTTTGTTTTACCTGTTCCCAAAATTCTTTATCAAACGGCAATACACAAAATTTATTCGGAGCTACCTCCTACTACTCGTTGGTTTGGGGTTTTTACTTCGAATCATCTGGTATCACCTACTCGAACCCATCTACTTTCCAGAGCGAATCGCTTATGGGGCGTTTAAGTTTACAGAAATTTTAA
>JBMYQA010000245.1:0-9378 GCA_049600855.1 Flammeovirgaceae bacterium
CTTAAAAGAATACGAACATTTAGACATCATCAAAATCACTGATAAGCCATGAAAAGCACAACTACGATTACACATGGTATGAATTCCTCTAGGTGCTATGCATTAAAAAAGCGGCAACTCATCCGATTGGCATTTATGGTAAGTATTCTGTTCAGCATACTTCATCCAACACTTGCCCAAAAAACCATCAACTTACCCGATGTCATCACCTTAGCCAAAGAACAGTCCATCGCCTCCTTACAAGCTGCCACCGAAAAGGAAAACGGTTATTGGACTTGGCGTACTTTTCAATCAAACTATAAACCACAATTATCTTTAGATGGAATCTTACCCGATTTCACCCGTTCCTTTTCGGCCATCACGCAACCTAATGGAAGCATTGAGTTTCAACCCATCAGCAATAATAATGCTTCTGCAACGGTATCATTAAGTCAAACCCTATCGGCTACTGGAGGAAAATTATTCGTTTCTTCTCAACTACAACGCTTCGATGATTTTGATCGAAATTTGACCCGTTACAATGGCAATCCTGTCTTCATCGGATTAGAGCAACCTTTATTTAGTTTCAATGCCTTAAAATGGGATAAGAAAATTGAACCATTGCGCTATAAAGAAAGTCAACAAGCTTATGTAGAAGAATTAGAGTGGATTGCTGTACAAGCCGTAGAGCTCTATTTTGATTTACTGTTGGCGCAAGTAAACGTACAAATTTCGGAAACCAATTTGGCAAATAATGATACCATACATGCCATTGGAGAAGAAAAGTATAAAGTAGGGCAACTCTCTAAAAATGAATTACTTCAATTAAAGCTAGCGGTACTGAATGCCCAAAAATCACTGGCAACCGCCAAACAAGATTTAGCGACAGCCAATTTGCAATTGCGTGCTTTTGCTGGCATGCAAAGTGATGCGCAATATGTGCTGAATATTCCCTCAGAAACCATTGCCTTATCAGTAAACTCAGAATTGGCCTTAAAAGAGGCATTAACTAATCGGCAAGCAGCGATTGCCTTTGAACGTAGAAAGCGGGAAGCAGAACGAGATGTCGCCATTGCCAAGGGAGAAAATGGGGTAAACATCAGTTTAATTGCAACCATGGGATTCTCTAACCGAGCAGAGCAGATTTCTGAAGTTTACCAAAAGCCGCAAGATCAGCAATCCGTTTTCATGCAACTCTCGGTGCCACTCATGGATTGGGGCCGCTCCAAATCACGAAAACAACGCGCCCTAGCCAACAAAAAGTTGGTAGAATATGCCGTACAGCAAGATCAACTCAACTTTGAACAAACCATTCGCACACAAATTGGACTTTACGAAACCTATGAATCACAACTTGAAATTACCAAAATGGCCGATCAATTGGCGCAAGAACGTTATCAGATTGCCAAAGAGCGCTATTTGCTTGGCAATTTGAGTATCACTAACTTGAATATCGCACTACAAGAAAAAGATCAAGCTAAACGAGATTACATTCAGGCGTTACGCAATTACTGGTATGCCTTTTACAATCTCAGAAGACTGACTTTATACGATTTTGAACGCTTAGAGACGATTAGCACTGATTAGAGCGTGCTAGGTACGGACAACAGTCCCACTGCGGGCACTGCCCAACACATTTCAAATTAATTAAAAACATATGATACAGTTAGCTAACATCGAGAAAGTTTACCAAACCGATACCATTGAAACCTTGGCCTTAAATAATGTCAACCTTTCCATCAACAAAGGAGAGTTTGTGTCTATCATGGGGCCGTCGGGTTGTGGCAAAAGTACCTTATTGAACATCATCGGTCTATTGGATAAACCATCAAATGGTAATGTAGAGATTGCAGGTACGAATCCTCAGCAATATTCTGATAAGAAGCTCGCCAAATTCCGAAATGAAAAATTGGGTTTCATTTTCCAAAGTTTTCACCTCATCAATGATTTATCGGTAATTGATAATGTGGAACTCCCGCTACTTTACCGTAAAACGCCCAGTAAAGAGCGAAAAAGACTTGCAGAAGAAGCTTTGATTAAAGTGGGGCTTAGCAATCGAATGAAGCACTTTCCAAGCCAATTATCAGGCGGGCAACGTCAGCGGGTAGCCATTGCACGAGCGATTGTGGGTAAACCAGAGATCATCTTAGCCGATGAGCCTACGGGTAACCTAGACAGCGTGATGGGCAATGAAATTATCGAAATCCTCATGACTTTAAATGTGGAAGATGATACCACTGTTGTGATGGTGACGCACGATGAGCAAATGGCTAAAAAGACCAATCGCATTGTCCGATTTTTTGATGGAACCCAAGTCGTTTAATCCCTAAAACTCCGAAGTGTCATGTTAAAAAATTATCTCAAAATTGCCTGGAAGGTGCTTTTAAGGCGCAAGTTTTTCACCTTTGTGAGCCTATTTGGTATTAGTGTTACGCTCATGGTACTCATGGTCGCGGTATCTTTCTTCGATCACCTGATTAGTCCTAATGTACCTGATGTTCACCGCGAACGCAATTTATACCTGATGACGGTGATCATGAAAAATGCAGCGAGTACCTCTACCAGTCAAAATCCTATTGGTTTTTATTTGGCAAATAATTTTGCTAAGAAACTAAAAACCCCCGAAAGAGTAAGCTTGTACACCGTATTTGAAGCAATTAATACGTTTAGCCAAAACAAAAAAATTGTGTTGAAGTATCGTTATACGGATGAAGTATATTGGGAGGCTTTCCAATTTAATTTTGTAGAAGGTAAAGGTTATAACCAACAAGAGCTTAAAAATAGAGATTATGTAGCTGTAATTAGTCGCTCTGCACGAGACAATTACTTTGGAAAAGATGTGCGTGCTGTTGGAAAAGAAATTCAGGCAAATGGCGAAAGTTATAAGGTCATTGGCGTTGTAGAAGATGTCCCCATTACGAACCTCCACGTTCATGGAGATTTATTTTTACCTTATACGATTTCTCCCATCGATTATGCTACTTCACAGAGTTTAAGAGGTAACTTTTTTACGGTTGTTCAAGCGTACGACAAAAGCGACTTTGAGGCGATAAAAGCTGAATATGCTAGTCTAACTGCTAATATTGATGTAAAAGCACTACATGACTACGACATCTTAGAAACAAATCTGGATACCTATTTAGGCA
Organism: Flammeovirgaceae bacterium; assembly: GCA_049600855.1. Taxonomy (GTDB): domain Bacteria; phylum Bacteroidota; class Bacteroidia; order Cytophagales; family Flammeovirgaceae; genus JBMYQA01. The sequence continues at coordinate 3,126 of JBMYQA010000245.1, forward strand.
AGTTTACCCGTAACCTATTTAGAGGAGAAAATGATGATGATAAAGCCTACCTATTTTACGTGGTTGTTAGTGCATTTATGTTTTTCTTTATGCTATTGCCAGCCATCAACTTAGTCAACCTCAACATCACCCGAATTATTGAACGAACCTCAGAAATTGGCGTTCGAAAGGCTTTCGGAGCTTCTAATGCGCACCTAGTAGAGCAGTTCTTAGTCGAAAATGTGGCCGTAACGCTGATTGGAGGAGCCATCGGGATTGTACTGACCTATCTGGTGCTGCTGTTCATTAACCAAAGTCAGTTTATCGCTCACATGCATTTGGAAATCAATTTTAATGTGTTTTCCATTGGGCTACTGATTTGCCTATTCTTTGGCTTACTCTCAGGGGTATATCCTGCATTTCGCATGTCTAAACTTCAAGCTGCTGTAGCCTTAAAAGGAGCGGATAAATAACCATTAAAAATCGTAAATCATGATACGTCACTTAGTTAAACTCATTTGGAATAAAAGGAGGAAAAATAGCTTATTAATCACCGAGATTGCCCTTTCCTTCTTTGTATTTTTTGCAGTACTCAGTTTTGCCATTTATAACTTCAACAACTATTTACAGCCTTTAGGTTTTGCGTACGAAGATGTTTGGGTAATCAATATGGAATGGGGTAATAATGGGGAAAAAGCACCTTCACTTCTCGAAAAACAAAGCCATATGATTCATACGCTTCAACAGTTTAGCGAAATTGAGGAATTTACTTTTTCAGGATATGCACTCCCTTTTTCGCAATCATCAAGCCGTTCAACGGTGAAGTTAAACGATGTAGAAGTGAGCACTAGTGTTTTCCATACCACCCCAAATTATGATAAAACCATGAATCTCAACCTATTGGAAGGGAGATGGTATCATGAAACCGATTTACATGCCACACCTCCATCTATTGTAGTGAATCAACTCCTTAAGGATAAACTCATGCCAGATGGTGGAAGTATCATTGGGCAAGAAATCAGTTTTGGTGGAGATGTTGATTACAGGGTCATTGGGTTGATTGATCACTTTAGAAGTGTACATGAATTTCAAGAACCGCCCAATGTAGCCTTTATGCAAGTGGGAGATACGAGTTTTGTACCCAACTGCATTTTGCTCAAAGTCTCTTCAAGTGCCGATGTTTATTTCGAAGAAAAACTACTCAATGACCTTACACAAATTGCGCCCAACTGGACGTTTGAGCTTGAGTATTTAGATGAAAAACGCATAATAGCTGGCAAAGTAATTACGATTCCTTTAATCCTCATGTTCACCGTTTGTGGCTTTCTCATCTTCAATGTAGCCTTAGGCTTATTTGGTGTGTTGTGGTACAATATCAACCAACGCAAATCAGAAATTGGGCTCAGAAGAGCAACAGGAGCTTCCGAAAATATGATCACTCAGCAATTTATTAGCGAAACTTGGGTACTCGCCACGCTAGGGATTCTGATAGGAACTTTCTTTGCCGTGCAGTTTCCGCTACTAAATGTTTTTGACTTAAATCCGAGCATTTACCTCTTAGCCATTGGAGCAAGTATGATTCTAATTTATCTCTTAACTACACTTTGTGCCTTTTTCCCGAGCAAACAAGCGGCTATTATTGAACCAGCTTTAGCTTTACATGAGGAGTAAGTCAACCGATAATCATCATATTTGGTAGAAATACCTTAACTTTCTAGCACAACGCACTTAGAGCCTGTTTGAACTTTTTCTTTTGGCTAAACAAAAAAATCAAACAGGCTCTAAGCGATATTCAAACTTGACCTCCATGAAATTGCCCTTAATTCTCATAATAGACGATGATGTGGCCGTTCGAACTTCCTTAAAGCTGTTGCTGGATACCGAAGGTTTCGAAGCCTATGGCGCGACAGATCCTGAAGAAGCGTTGGATTGGCTTACACGCAGACAACCGCAGGCCATCTTAATGGACATGAATTTTACTGTAGACACATCGGGAGAGGAAGGTTTGGAATTACTGAAAATCATTAAAAACAAATTTCCCCATATTCCTGTAATTCTGATTACCGGTTGGGGAACCATTCCTTTAGCGGTTGAAGGAATGAAATTAGGTGCTGCCGACTTTATCAATAAACCTTGGGACAATCAGCACCTATTACAAGTCATCCACACTACTATTCAGCTTGCAGCCAATCAGGTGAATATTTCCAATAGGGGGCAATTGGACGAGCAGTTTGATTTCAGTAAGATTATTGGGAAAGATCCAAGTTTATTAGGTGTATTAGAAACGGTCGGACGAGTAGCACAAACGGATGCTTCGGTGCTCATACTCGGCGAAAGTGGCACGGGAAAAGAATTAATCGCTGAAGCGATTCACGAAAATAGCCGAAGAAATAAACATCCTTTTGTGAAAGTCAACCTTGGCGGAATTTCATCCTCCTTATTTGAAAGTGAGCTTTTTGGACATAAAAAAGGAGCTTTTACCGATGCCAAGTTCGATCGAATTGGTCGTTTTGAACTCGCAGAAAAAGGCTCTATTTTTCTGGATGAAATTGGCGATTTGGATCATTCCAGCCAAGTCAAGCTGCTTCGGGTGTTACAAGATCGAACCTTTGAACCACTTGGCAGCAGTCAAAGTAAACGCGCAGATGTGCGTGTCATTTGTGCCACCAATAAAGATTTGGCAGAAATGGTTGCTCAACATACCTTTCGGGAAGATTTGTTTTATCGGATTAACCTCATCACGCTTCGATTGCCTCCTTTGAGAGAACGAGCCGAAGATATTTCGCTATTAGCTGAGTTTTTTGTCAATAATTTACGCACGATTTACCAGCGGCCGAATCTGGAAATCGCTAAAAAAGCCTTAAATTGGCTCAAAGCATTGCCTTTGCCTGGTAATATTCGGCAATTGAAAAACTTAGTGGAACGAACGGTATTACTCACACCACATGATGTATTGGAAGTAAAAGACTTTGAAGCTCAAGAAAGTTATGCACCTCAACAAAAAGGAGGCGTTTCGCCTGAATTCCCTGAAGTGGGTGCGCTGACTTTAGAACAAATGGAAATCCAAATGATTAAACAAGCTATGGATTACCACAAAAACCGCATTACCAAAGTGGCGCAAACGTTGGGAATTACCCGTAGTGCGCTCTATCGCAGACTCGAAAAACACGGCATTCCTTATGACTCTTCGGACTAAGTATATTCTCTACATGGCTATCATCCATGTAATTATTGTCGCCCTCACCTTCCAACTATTGAGTTTTAATAAAAGCTTATTTATTGCATCTGAGGTCTTGGTGATTATCTCCTTAATTGTATCCGTTTCCCTCTTCCGAGATTTTTATGCCCCAATTAAGATGCTACTTTCTGGAACCGATGCCATTAAAGATAAAGACTTCAATATCAAATATTTAAAAACTGGAAAATTAGAATTAGATCAACTCATCGAAGCATTTAATGGGATGGTCGATCGACTCCGAGAAGAACGTACGTATCAACAAGAGCAACATTATTTTTTGGAAAAACTCATTCAAGCTTCTCCTGTAGGCATCATGGTATTGGATTTAGAAGAAAATATTGCCAGCGTCAATCCTAAAATCTGTCGTTTATTGGGTATTGCAGAAAATCAACTGCTGGGGCAAGCATTTAATTCCGTTTCTCACCCACTATTAAAAGGAATAGTGGAGAGCCCCCTTGGAGAATCAGCAACCCTTACCTTGGAAGGCTTTAAAACGTATAAATGCCAAAAATCCCATTTCTTAAGTCGAGGCTTCGAACAAACGTTTATTTTAATTGAAGAGCTTACTGCTGAGCGATTAAAAATAGAGAAAGAAGCTTATGGTAAAGTAATCCGCATGATGGCACACGAGGTAAATAACACCATCGGTCCTATTAATTCCATTCTAGGCTCTGTAAAAAAGTTTTTAGGAGAAAAAAATGAGCAAAATGCGGCGTATCAAAATGCCTTGAGCGTAGCTTATGACCGCAACCAACGGTTGAACCAATTCATGCGCAACTTTGCAGATGTTGTCCGTTTGCCCCAACCCCATCGCACTCCAGAAAACATGGTGCATCTCATTCGCGATATTCATACGCTCATGCAAAGTCAAGCACAGGCTAAAGAAATTGACTTTCAGTTAACCACACCAACTACACCTGTGTACATCCAAGTAGATAAACAGCAATTAGAACAAGCATTAGTCAATATCATTAAAAATGCATTTGAAGCTGTTGAACAGCAAGGAATTGTCGAGTTGATTTTAAGTCCTAACACATTGATGGTTCGCGATAATGGCAAAGGCATACCTCCTGAATTAGCAGATCAGATTTTTTCCCCATTTTTTAGTAATAAAACACAAGGTCAGGGCATAGGGCTTACCTTAACAAAAGAAATCTTACTGAATCATGATTTTGACTTTTCATTAGCTACCCAAGTAGACGGCTGGACGGTATTTAACATTCATTTTGTCCGTTCCCATCAAAATAGTTGAATAAGTGTAAACTAAAATGAATCAAGTGCTAAAGCAGCAAGCCGAGGAGATGATGAGCCAGCGTGATTTCATCAAATCGCAAAACGAAGAATTGAATTAAACCTGATCCAAGAAAACCCCACTTACCTCCTTTCAAATTCCCTTAGCGATTAGTAAAATCGCCCAACAAAGTCTATTTTTGTGCCGCTCGCAGGTGGCGGGTGAGTTCAGGTTAGTGATTTTGAGTTTCAAAATTCATCTAATCGTAGTTATCAACTTTAAAACACGTAGTTTATGTCGGCAAAATATGACTTGATTGTAATAGGCAGCGGCCCTGGAGGTTACCCAGCTGCTATTCGTGCTTCTCAATTAGGAATGAAAGTTGGCGTAGTAGAAAAAGCAGAGTTAGGCGGTATTTGCTTAAACTGGGGCTGTATTCCTACAAAAGCTTTATTGAAAAGTGCACAAGTTTTTGAATATATCCAACACGCTTCTGACTACGGAATCAATGTTTCGGAATCATCTGCTGATTTTGGAGGAATGGTACAGCGTAGTAGAGATGTAGCTGCGGGAATGAGCAAAGGCATTGAATTCCTTTTCAAGAAAAATAAAATTGAAAAACTATTAGGTTTTGGTAAGCTTTTGGGAAATAATAAAGTTGAAGTAACCGCAGCTGATGGCACCAAAACCACTTATGAAGCCAACAACATTATTTTGGCAACAGGAGCTCGCGCACGTGAATTGCCCAACATTAAAATCGACAACGAAAAAATCATTGGCTATCGCAAGGCGATGACCTTGGATAAAAAACCCAACTCGATGGTTGTGATTGGCTCTGGAGCCATCGGAATGGAGTTTGCCTATTTCTATCATGCCATTGGTGTGGATGTAACTGTGGTTGAATTTATGCCTAGAATCGTTCCAAATGAAGATGCTGATGTGTCGAAACAACTGGAACGTGAATACAAGAAAAAAGGCATGAAAATTATGACCAAGTCGGCTGTAAAGTCAGTAGACACTTCGGGGGAAGGTTGTAAGGTGTTGGTAGAAACCAAGAAAGGAGAAGTTACGCTCGAATGTGACATCGTGCTTTCAGCAGTAGGAATTACGACTAACTTAGAGGGAATTGGTTTAGAAGAGGTAGGCGTAGCGACAGATCGCGGCAAAGTATTAGTAGATGAGTACTACAAAACCAATATTCCAAACATTTATGCCATTGGCGATATTACAGCTGGCCCAGCGTTAGCGCACGTAGCCACTGCTGAAGGCATCATCTGCGTAGAAAAGATCGCAGGTCATGATCCAGAGCCATTGGACTACAACAATATCCCAGGATGTACTTACTGCATCCCTGAAATTGCCTCAGTAGGTTACACCGAAGAGCAAGCTAAAGAGGCAGGTTATGACATTAAAGTAGGGAAGTTCCCATTCTCGGCATCGGGTAAAGCCAAAGCCGCAGGAGCATCATCAGGTTTCGTAAAAGTGATATTCGATGCCAAATACGGCGAGTGGTTAGGCTGCCACATGATTGGCGCCAATGTCACCGAAATGATTGCCGAAGCCGTAGCCGCTCGTAAGCTCGAAACTACAGGTCACGAAATTATCAAATCGGTACACCCACACCCAACAATGTCAGAAGCCATTATGGAAGCTGCCGCTGCCGCTTATGATGAGGTGATTCACTTATAGGCAAATAATATATGGGCTGTACGGGCGTAAAATCTTGCGCCCATACAAATGCCCATTAAACAGGGATTTTCCAAACATCAATAAAATTTCCAAAAAATATCAATCGCAAATTTGGA
>JBMYQA010000246.1:0-9371 GCA_049600855.1 Flammeovirgaceae bacterium
TCATGTGCAAATTGAGCCCTCTTTTGCTTAATATCTAAATACATTCCCATATGAATTCTTTCTTTTAGTGTGAATACATAAAATATCTTTAAGCAGATGTCGAACTAAAATCACAAAACTGCTGGCGTACCAACCCTTTTCCAATCGTTGCGTTCCCTCCCATTTGCACTACTCCTGATGCTTGTATCTTCTCTTGAAAGAACTTCATCACCTCTTCTGCTGTCATCCGTTTCTGCTCTGTTAATTCATCAATACTAAAAATGGGAGTGTAGAGTATGCTTTCTGCAGGAAGGTATTCTTCGTTAAAAAGTCCAGTATCAGAAACAGTACCTGTTTTATTGTTGATCTTATTACGTGTAATGACTTCTGTTTTTTGGCGAACAATCATACTAAACTCTTCATTAGGAAGCAGTATGCTATTTTTCTGTAACAAAGAAGACCAAAATGAATCCAAATGAATTTGTTTTGCCATCCAGTTACAGCATTTGGTCCACTCATCACTTACTTGACAGTGATATCCCGTAGAATCTAACACGACTAATTCTCCATCTTCTGTTTCACCTAAACTCAATGGGTTATCGTCTGCAATCAAGTTGGTATTGTGCCAATCAGTTGGGAAGCCTAATGTTGAGATATCTAGCTCACAACGAGAAGCATCTGTAAAAAAACGGGAGAGTACCATCGGACAAGTAATCCAAGCAAATACTCCTGATGCAGACTTAACTGGGAAAAATAATAAACGCCCATCACTAATAGTTAATGCTGCGCTATTCCTTGTTTCCTTAAATACTTTATTGAGTTGATCTTTTGCAGATTTATTGGGTAAATCAACATCATCAAAGCCAAAACATCTATGAATTTTAGTATCTTCATCATCCCAATGTTGAAATTTAGCAGAGCTTACTATTTTCTCTACAGCTTGTCTTAACGCACCTTTCAAAGAGCTACCGTATGCCATCGGAAACCCAGTGTGTACCTCTCGTTGAATACTGAGGTCAATATAACCTTGATCTGTTCCTGATCCCCAATGTGTGGCAGTTTCACATATCAAGAATAGTAAACATTGCTTACTTGTTTTATTCATCTTCTTAAGCTTTTAATCAATTAAAATTGTTCATGATCAAGCCACGCTTCCATATCTGAAATCGGAATGGAGGCTTTACCCATTTGTTCTAGATATACTTGGTGAATGGAATGTCTCATAAAGCTTTTTACATTTCCTTCTGTTTCTTGAGGGTAATCAATCATTTTTTCTATTTTTATTGGATATCGATGAGTGAAAAACCGAAGTTTTGTTTGTTGAAAATACCCTTCCCATTGCGGGTGCTGGAGCATACGCTCATGATTCATAAACTTTGGTTTTATCTTCTCAAGAGTGTCCAAAGTCAATTGCTCACTTAGTTGAGTGCACCATAGCATTATCCAAATTTCTGAAGGAGCTTTCTCTTTCCAATATGTTGTAAGTAGTCGTAACTTTGCTTTAAATTGATTCTTACTTTGAGAAAAACTCCACATCGATTTACTCTCTATTATGATATAAGAAGTTTGTGGTACACTTATTTCATTGCCACGTTGTTTTGGTTGGCCTTGTTTAGAAATAAGAAGAAGATCTGTTTCATCTCCCGAACCTTTCTTTTGTTTACCCTGATTTCCAGTTAAATAAATTCCTTGGTGGAAATAAAATCGAGATTCTAATTGATCGTATAAAAATGAGAAAATTTGTGCTTCTATATGATATCCAAATACCTTTCGATTATATTGATTTCGATAAGTTTCACCCAATTCCCAAATAAAACTTCCCCAGGGATTCATTAAGTACTTCCCCTTATTTCTATGCCAATAAATAATTCTCTTGTCTTCTAAAAAATCGAATAATGCACTTAATTCAGGATGGCTTTCTTTGCTAATTCGTTGATTGATCTTATTTAGCAAATCGCCAGCATACATCAATTGCTCTAGCAATAGCCAATTTAATTGTAAAATTCCCGCAGGAAATTGAATTAACTCCTTACTATCTTCAAATGAATAGAATAAGTTGATCCCTTTAGCCTGAGCCAAAGCTGTCATTAAAGGAATAATAGCTTTGTAACCACCTGAAATGCATAATGCGACTTGTTTAGGATTATTTTTGTTTAGTGTTTTCACAACAGTTCCCGCCAGCGAACTCATTGCGCGATTGTAAAAACTCTCTTCTTTATTTCGTACACCGAATACACGTAAATCATTTACATGTCTGTAGGTACAATAAACTACAATATTATCCTGTGCTTGATGATATAGCTCAAAAAATGCTTGAATTAAATAAGCAGATAGTGCTGAATCATACGTGTCTGAAGTTAATAACACAATTTTATAGACACTGTAGCTCTGATGTTTAATGATTTCGAGGATGGTATAAATTTCAGCAGATGCATAGCTATTAAAAATCTCTTTATCGCCTTTTTCCCACTGTAATTGACCATTAGGAAGGTATTTTCGTTGAATTCCTCTAAACCAATTCGTTTGAAAACGGTATTTTTCCTCTTCATCCTCATCAAATTCCTTAGCCGTTTTTTCTCGATAAGCCAAGTCATAACTAAAAGGAGACATCCAATCGTTGTTTCGAGATGCTTTCTGGTAGTTCGACAAAATTGAAGTGCCAACAGTAGCTATAATGGTATAGGTTTCTTTCATGGCGTATCAACTTTTGCAATGAAACATAAGCCTAAGCCTTCTTTTTTTTGTATATCACTCACACTACTGAGTTGAGAAAGGTAACTAAGTGTTTCTGAACTAGGAGGAACTGTGAATTTGTAATAAAATACAGAGCCAGCAGGCAGATAAGTTGACGTTGTCTTCGGTTTTCTCTGCTTCATATCAAAACCTCCTTGTCTAAAAGATTTTCCTAATGCTGTTGTTAATAACTCTATTTTACCTTCTAGCTCAGGCAATAGCGGTTGTCCTTCACCTAAAAAAACAGGACTGTACAAGTGAAGCTTAAAGCGTGTATCGTGCTCATCTAACGCATGTGATTTTACTAATGGAGGCCCAGTATATTTTTGCACAAACACCAATTTACGTTCACCTCCTAAGTGCATAAAATCGTTTTGAGGGATGGCAAAATCATTATTTGGAAATTGTACATCTAATAAAAATGAAAATTGCTTTGGCCGTTGTAAACCCATTTTATACAAATGCCCTTCTTTCACCATGCCTGTTTTACGAGAAATTTGAATCCCTACTTTCATTTCTGTTTGAATCCAATCACTTAGCTTGTATGCATGGAGTTCATGACAGGTTCCGTTAAGGTATTTTTTTAAATCCTTTTGGCGAATCATTCCATTTGCTACTCCTTCAACCCCCTCTGAATGTGTTAGTAATTCTTGGTGTGCAACTGAAGAAAGTCCTGCCTTACTCAGTATTAGTTGTACACACCGATATTGCTTTGCTTCTTTTTCTTCCTTTTCTTCATCTTGAGACTTGTGTTTTATACCTACAATATCGTTGGGAAGCGGATAGCAAACTTGGCCATTAATGATGTAGGCAAGTCGTTGGATTTGGATGTCTTTAGTAGCTTCTTCAATTTCAGAAAGTTTAATATTTTGATGACGAGCATACCAACTACGCAATGCACCATACAAGGTACTTGGTAAAGGAGGGAAATTACTTTGTCCCCAATTATCTTCACCCATGGTAAAAGGCTTTCCATCACGGAAAAACAAGGTATCTTGTGGAGTTAACTGAAGTATCATAGTAAATCAGGATTGGTAGCTCGGTATAAGAAACTACAGGTATATAATAGATTTAGAAAGTTGACGAATGGCATGGGAGTCATTTCGACACTTGAAGACTCCTGTTGTAGTCGAGTATGTTCCCGAAACAATTCAAATGCTTTGAGTAAGACAGTGTTGATCTCATCTCGATCTTCTTTTAGCTCCACACTACGCATCACACTACGTTGCAAGGCAACTTGCATCAGGTGAGAATTACCCACTACTTGTTTACTTTCATGAGCAGTATGTCCTTGTAAATTTAATTGATCATAAATGGACGCATGGTACTTAAAAGGAAAACGAGTAGACAGTTTCTTGGAGCTTAGCAATTCAAGAATTTCTGTCATAATAGAGATGGTGCACTTTTGAGGTGAATCCATTTTTTTATCCTTATCACTTTTCTCTTCATAAAACCACTTCCAATAACTCTGAATGTGCTCCCCTGCATGTTTCATGGTAAGAATGGAAAATGCATTTCGACCTCCTGCATTTTTTGCTTTTTTTTCTGCCTCTCTTACTGCATTTAGCACTAAGCCTAGCGGTTCTTTATAATGAGCGATAGCTACTCCTGCTGAGAAGGTCATTTCACAATATTGTAAACTTTCATCAGTACCCCATTCTTGATTTTTAATGTATTCTTTTAAAGGAATATCTACCATTTCAGTAAATAACTTTCGAAGATGCAGAATAGTAGGAAGTAAACCTTGAAGGTTCAAAAAACCTAAGAAATCATCGCCACCAGCATAAATAGTTACACCTTTTTGATTGAGATCAATGAATTGACTTGCTGCCCTGCCATATACGCCCAATAAGCGAGAAAGCTCTTTTTGAAATGCTTTTAAATCAACTTGTTCATTTAAGATAATTTGGTTGTCCTTAATCTCTTCTGCTAACCATTCCCCTGTAAGCGTTTTTCCCATACGATCGGCATCGAAGAGCAAAATCGCATAATATTTTGGAATACCTTTCTTTAGCTCAGTAGCTTTTTGATTCAAATTTCGATAGGCATTTCTGAATACTTTCCGATTCAAGCCAATTTTTGCAAAATCCCTTAACTGCTCACGCGTATGATTGTCTTCATAAAACAGTTGATGTTCTATAATATCTCCAATTTTACAGGCATTACAAAAAGCAAGCATGACATTGGGTGCATCGTTATACATTTCTCTAATGAAAGCAAGCTGAGCAATTTCCGCAACAGACGGGAAACTTGAACTGTCATGGTTATGGTCACTACTATGTGTAGGACTACCTGATCTTGTAAATTTATAAATCCGCTTTAGCATGGTAATGGCAGAAACTCCTTCCCCATGTTGTAAATAACGCAAAGGTAATAATGGTAAGTTATTACTTGTAGTTACTTGTTGTCTTGATGACACATCTACACTAAATACTTGATTGGGTTTAGTTTTAGGTAGGTAAAGTTTATTTTCCCAAACATGTTGAGCAATTTGTGCTAACTCTGATGTAGTGAAGTTCTCTCTATCAATTCTAGATACATCAGCAACACGTTCATAACGCGTTAAGTCATTTGTGCTTAGCCGATAGTATTCTACCTCATAGATTCCATTCACACTACACTTTTGCCCATCGGATTGTGTAGCATTAGGTTTGGGTTGTAATACTTCTTTCGAATTAAGTTGATGAGGATGATTGTAACGTGCACTTTTTGTTTGTCCCATTAAGGCATAAATTGCTTGAAAATCTTCCAAGTAGGTATTTTCCCGAGGTACAGCCACCCAATATTGTTGAATGCTATCCAAAATCTGTGTCCGACCAGTAGCTGTCAATGATAGCCCTGATCTTTCCAATTCTAGACTGCTTTGAGTGGCTTGATCGAATGCTTGTAAGATGTATTCTCCAATGTATTTCCGCACGGCTTCTCCAAGTTGACGAATGGTATCGTCTGATGAATCAAGCTCTACAAATAAAACATTAGGTTTGCTCTCATTATCAGGATGCGGTAAAATAACTTCTAAGTTCTTATCTCTTGAAACATTTTCGATAAACCGTAAAGCTTCACTTACTAAGTCTGAAAGCAATCGACTGCCTGCATACAAATCTTGAGTCTTTCTAGCCTGACTGATAAAAGATTGTACAGGGCCAATGGTATATAAAAACAAATAACGCATAGAATAGATCTTGGTGACTAGGAAATTAATGTAATTGAGAGCATGAGTTTATTAGGGTACTTTCTTAAAACCATTTTTCAAAAAGTAGTTAATCATTGAATTTTGAATGGTCATATATTCACCTTTCAATCGTATTTGTTCACTTGGTAAATCCTTCACCAGTTGATGCCCGTAGAAATAATTGTAAGGCAAATGCAAAATGCGTAATCGGTATCTTGGTGGCGTATTTGGCTTTTGCTGAGCGATAGGAATGACACTGACAAAATAAGGCTTCGCATGACGATCTATCTTTTCGTCCTTATCATTGATCTTTACATAGAAATCTTGAGGGTTTATTTTGGTTTCAATCGGTGCGGCAACTAAGGTGCGATTAGCCTTTTGAGGCAAGGCTTTTCTCGCATTCTCATACACCGTTTTTAAGTAATCCATTGCCTGATCCCATGAATGGTAAGTGCCTGTTGATTCTAAGCAACGGCTTTCTTTGCTAAATGCGGTAAAATTGGCTAATGGTTTCTGCTTGCCTGCTTCTAAAACCTTCTGATAAGTGATTTCAAGTGGTTTTGCTGGGAAAAGTTTGCCAAATCCATTGCGACTTTTTGATCCCAAGTTTCCAAAATGAATGAATGCAGCAAAAGCCCTTTTCACAGACTCAAATTGCTCATCTGTGACATTACCGAACTGAAATTCGATCTGAATTGGCGCATCAGTACTTGGTATGAAACATTCTCGTTCAGACGGCTCATTAAAAGCTTGAACGCCAAATGATAAATAGTTTACACTATACTTATTTCGCTTAAGATTTAGCTCTGAAAGTTTCTTATGCTTCAATTCAGCGGAACTTTTTATAAATACCCGCACCTTACTTTTCCCCACCTCTTTCCACTCTTCTCCCTCGTTTTTTGCTCCTCCAAAAAGCAAAGCTTCTTCCAGTCGAATCTTTTCAATAACTGTACTTGGATGAATAGCTCGCCACCAGTATTGTAAAACTCCTTTTAAACTAGCTGCTCTCAACTCAGGAATGATTGGATCAGCTCCATGCAAAAACATCGGGGTGATCAGGTGACAATCATATGAGAGGTATCGCTCCATGTGTTTTTAGTTATAATGCCCTTAATTTTACTCATCCTGTATCGGATAAAACATAATTAATGAAGCATCAATAAAAACTCAATACCTTGCTACATGAACGCCCTAACTTAAGTCATGAACGCCTGATGTTTTCCTATAACTGACGTTTACTGTGTATTTCTTTCCATTCTTTTGTGAGTAATGGACTACAACTTTCGCTCGCTACAATCCCTTCATTATTTTGATAATCGTCATCAAAATAAAAAATACGCACAGGCCCCTTATCTCGCTTTATACGTTTTACTTGATAAATATTGATGAGACAGTTACGATTTGCTTGCCTTAATTGAGGGGTATGATAGGTTTTTTCTTGCTCAAGAATCGTTTTCAGTGGGCCATAGTAAAAATGTGTTTTCCCATGGCAATCGTGAATTTCCCAATTTCGTCCTTTTCCTTCAATCCAAAGGATATCTGTATAGGCAATTAATTGATCACCTTTTAATTGAAGATATAACGGCTCATGAAAGTCTACTTCTTGAAATAATTCCCGCAATGCCCGTTGTGGGTTACGCGTATAAGTAGATTTATAAAGAAACTTTATCGGTTTCGCATTACCACTCCCTGACTTAAATGCTTTCGCATGTATGCTTTCCGTTTCATCACTTTTTAGCTTTCCTTGGGTCAAATAAGCAAAAGGTATATGCAAATCTTTTATTTCTCGCGCTACATCAATTCCTGCATAAGAATCACTTCCTAAACCAATATCGATAATCATAAAATCTGGTTTAAGCTGTTCTATTTTCGATTTTGCGTGTTTTTTTTCACTAATAGTTGCTAAAACTTTATGCCCTAATTTTTCAATTTCTTTTACTAAACTCTCCTGCCAAAATTTTTGATCTTCTATTACAACGATTTTCATATTTCTTTAATTATTAAATTAACAAAAGCACCACCTTGATTTTGGTTCCCAAATTCAAGCTGTTGATCTTTTGCTACTTCTTCTAAAATCAATAATCCTTTGGAACCTAAGTGCACGAGTTCAGAGGGAAACCCCACGCCATTATCTGTATAATTTACCTCAATACCTTTTTCGACTCGTTTTACTTGTATAGTGGCTTGTGGATTCAAACTTTCTGATTCAAAAGCATACTTAAACATATTCTGTAACAATTCAGTAATCACTTCTAACAACATGCGAAATTGCAAACGATCTTTAGCAGTCCCACTAAATGCTATTCTGGCATTAATTTTTATAACAACCTCTTTTTGACCATATTTTGCGGCCATCGTTTCGCATAAATCTTCTAAAATGGATTGAGTATTTTCTTTAGTAGAGTGCTCATCTAGCAACAAACTATACAAATTGACGATAGCCAATAAACTATTTTGAAGTTTTTCAAAAGCGTTTACTTCATGGATAGTATTTGTTGTCTGGATAGGAAAAAGAGCAATTTCACGTAATCGCAGCAGATCATTCCCTAAATCGTGTTCAAGAGAGGCTTTAATATTTTCGATATACTTCTTCTGTTCTGATAACTGTTTGTTTTGCGTATGGATTTCTTCATTTTTTGCCGATAGTTCTTCATTAAACTCTTGCACTTGCGCATGCGCTTTTTTCTTTGCCTGAAGTAACCTTCGATAATTTATTAAAGCGAAAATACTGACTATAAAAAGAATCCCCAATGCCATCAATAAAACTGTTTGTATTCTCGTTCTTTCGGCTAGGAGCTGATTTTCCTTTTGTTGATGCTCAGCTTTGGCGCTTAAAAAAGCTGTGTAATATTTGGTTTCAGCTTGGGCTATTTTACTTACTTGGCGATTATACAACTTGCTCCGAAGTTTTTGGTAAGCAATAAAAGCGGCCTGACCATCCTTTGTATTTCCTGAAATCAGGGCAAACTTTCCTTTATTCATAAAATATGCTAACTCCGTTTCAGGATGCTCTTTTGTTGCCAATAATAACTGTACACTATCTAGTGCTTGCTGCGTTTTTCTTCGCTCCCCTTTCATGAGGTATACTTCTGCTAAACTATTGTAAATGATTGCTCGTTTATGGTTGGTTTTACGCAACTCTAAGGCTTTTTGATAAAAATAAATCGCTGAATCATACTGAAATTGTTGAAAATGAATGGCGCCCATTAAACGCAAAGTAGATGCAGTAGATTTACCCAATTGCGCTTTCCAGTGAAGGGACTTTTGTGCATAGTTGAGTGCAGGAGTTAAACTATCCAAATTACTATGAGCCATGGCAATGTTATGATAAGTCATGGCTATTCCTACGCTATCTTGAATCGCAAAACGAATTGCCAAACACGCTTGCTGGAATTGGAGTGCTTTATTATTTTGATATAATTGGCGATACACATTGCCAATTAAATTATAACAATCACCAAGTAAACTTTGCTCCTTAATGGTATGT
>JBMYQA010000247.1:0-9344 GCA_049600855.1 Flammeovirgaceae bacterium
TTTATAATATCTTCGGCGTTGGCGATTTCATTGATTTGTATTTCTTCTTGATTAAGTTCTTGGGTATACCCATTAAGTGATTCCCAAATTTCATCCTCAAATTCATATGCATTCCTAAACTTTTCATCTACAAAACCCAACGAAGCGGTAAGGTAATTTAAAGGGCTATCTAATAGTACATTTGGTTTACGTTCATACAGCCAATTTACAAAGTTTCGGGCACGATAAATGGTGGCGTGGAGACTCGCATAATTAGGAGATAAATCTAAATTGAGTTGGTTGAGTATACCTTTAACAACGTTTTGATTAGCGCGAAATCCTAAAAAATTATAGGTATATTGATGAAAAACTTCTAGGTTACCTTCAACTAAATTGCTAAAAATTTGATCGACGTTTCCGAGCTTGCCAATCAATTTGTTTTTCCATAAAAACTGTTGTCGCCATTGACTACTAGAACGTGTAGCGTTTTGAATCGTTGTACGGCATCCATAGGTATAATGCAAGTTTTGATCTGTAATTACTACACTATGCTCATTGGTATATAGTACCACAAAAGGAAGGTAGATTTTTGTTTGATCCTGCAGGTTTTGCCAAATCTGTTCATAAGGAGCTTTTAAACTTTGGTTGATATCAGGAACATATAAGGGGGTAATTACAAATTCTATATTCGTTTCTCCATAATTTCGAGTACTTTTAATGAAATTATACGTGTTAAAGTCAAAGGACCAATTGAGAAAAGATTCCGTTTGAATGAGTACTTGAATGGAGTAGTATTGATAATACGTAAAAAAGTGCTGAATTAAAGTTGTCGTTCGATTATGACTGATATCGGTCAAAGTAAAATAGTCACTTTCCCATACCTCATATTGCTTTAGCCAATCGTTAAATCGGATTAAATGTTTTCCTAATGTGTTGAATGTTTGGGAAGTGAAGCCAGCAAATTCCAATTTAAAGGAGCTGCATAAGTCTTCTAAGTATGGAGTGATGGCAAAATAGAGCTGTAAGGCAGGCAAACAGTTTCCTTTTGTGGAGGTGAAATGGCTTAATTCACCATCAATTGGGTTGCCCTCCAAATACAATTCGTGCAGGCTCAATAATTTCGTTACCGTGCGAGGAGAAAAAGCCTTAATCTGATTATTAGATAAGTATAGTTTTTGTAAACCTTCACACTCAAATAAATCAGGAATATCTTCCTCTACGTCTTGAATATTACAGTCTCTTAAATCAAGTATTTCAGTAGCCTCTAATTTGAAATTATGGATTATTTCATGGGCTTTTGCATGTTGGAGGTATTTCTTTAATCGAGGAAGACAGTCGGAGTTTAGATTAAAAACGGATTCAGGAATGTTGGTAATCGGATTGTATAATAAATTTAACCGTTCCAATTGGGGGAAGAACGCATTAAAATCAAAAGTTAAGAATTCAATGTTGTTTTGCTTGATTTCAAGTAGTCTTAATGACTTGAAAGTCGATTGAAGTCGCTCTATTTGATTATACCCAATATAGAGATGATTTAGGTTTTCTAATGTCGCGAGCACTGCTATAAATCGAACCTGATTTCTTCCTAAGTCAAGGTATTCTAATTGCTTTAATGTTGACAGATTGGTGAGATTCTGAATACTCCAGTACTGTTGTTCTTCTCCTGCTAGAACTAAACGCTTTACATGAGGTGGCAAAAACGTTGGAATCTGCTTGAAAATATTTGGTTTCCCCTTATTGCTGCTCTTAAAGTTTTGCCATCCTTTTTCCTCACTATATTCTTCCCAAGTGTTGGAACATGATAATCGATTAATGTGTGTAGCTTCTTCCAATAATTTGAAAATCTCATCCTCAGTACCATCTAAACCACAATTGCCTAAATCGAGGTAAGCTTCTTTTGTCTTTAAGTTTTCCTCAATCAATACCTGAGCAGGGTGTGTGTCTTGAGGATGATGTTGCTCAAAGTAAGCTTTTAGCTCAGGCAAACAATTACTCGCTTCAAATACCTCATTTGGGATACCTTCAATGCGGTTTCTTCGCAAGCCTAAATAAGAAAGCTTGGGATAAGTCGTTAAAATGGAATCAGGAAGCTGCGTAATTTGATTGGCGTTTAAATCCAATTGCGTTAATTCCGCTAAGGCTGAAAGGGGACTGATCGTTTCAATCTGATTGTAATCTAAATAGAGTTTCTGGAGTTTGGATAAGCCCTCAAGGGGTGCTAGGTCGATCAGTTGATTCGAGCCTAAATCTAAAAACTCTAAATTCGTTAGGTGTTCAAGCGGCGTAATATCCTCAATGCTCCACTTTCTTTTGGGTTCGCCAGCAATTATTAAAAACTTTAAGGATGACGGCAGGTAATTTGGGACTTGCACGAGTCGGTTTCGCTTGCCTTCATTAGCACTGGATTTTGCAACCCATCTTTTGTCATTAAATTCATGCCAAGCATTTGAAAGGATTAACGCTTGCAAATGTTCAGTACCTTCCAACCGCCTAAAAAGGTCATCTTCTGTACCATCCAAGCCACAATTCCCCAAATCCAGATAAGGGCTTTTCATGTTTAGGTTGGCTTCAATAAGCTGATATGCTGAAGTGTTTTGATGGGATGGATAGTCCTGAATGGCCTCCATGATTTCTTCCTCAAACGCATACGCATTCCGAAATCCTTCATCCACAAAACCCAAGGCAGCAGTCACAAAATGCAAGGGCTTATCCATAAACCAAGTAGTTCTTCTGCCATACAACCAATGGATAAATGAACGTGCTTGGTGAATTGCGGTATGCAGTGCAGCAAAATTAGGATAGCGATTCGGATTTAGCTGGTTTACAACTTGGCTTTCCTCATCCGCAGTAGATTGGAACCTATAAAAGTCAAGCGTATATTGGGTAAAAGCAATGGGGGCTACCGAGTTATTAAAGATTTCTTCAATAACATGGAGCTTATTCATCAATCGAACTTGCCATTCATAAGTGGGTTCGGCTACCCTTTGGATGACGATTGCGCTGCCTAGCGTGTGGTAAACGTGTTGATTAGGGATAGCACCTTCCTGATGCGTATAAAGTACAACGATGGGAACAAGGACTTCATTGGAGTGGTCTAGTTCAGTTTGAATCTTTTTAAACGCATGTTTAAGCTGATCGTCTAAAAAAGGAGCATATACTGCTTTGAGGGTAAATTGGATGTCGTAATTCCCATAACTCCGTTTCGCGTTTATCGTTTGATGATCGTCATTATTAAAGTCCCAACTCAAGAATTTTTGCTCATCAATCCATTTCCGAATCAAACTATCCTGATAAAGCTCAAAAAAAGATTGAATCAAGCCTTCCGTTTCCTGTGTAGTGATCTCTTCATCATTGAGGTATTTATCATCCCAGGCTAAGAAATTGGTTTGCCAATCGTGAAATAAGGGTAGTTTTTTGGATAATTCGCTCGTCTTATTAAACTGGGAAACGTTTACACCAAATTCCGTACATAACTGCTCGAAATAGGGATTAATGGTGAAGTAGAGTTTTAATGCAGGCAAACAGTTTCGCTTTACCCAAGTGAACCGATTTAATTCCCCTTCAATGGGATTGCCATCCAAATACAATTCTTGTAGATTCGGAAGTTTGGCAATCAGGCTTGGCGCGATAGACTGAATCTGATTATTAGATAAGTACAAGTATTGTATATCAGCATATTCAAACAACATGGGAATATCCGCTTCGGGATTCTTCAAATCGCAGTGACTTAAGTCTAACACATCATCAGGCTGCTCTTTAAAGTTGTAGAGTGCTTGATGTGCTTTCGGATAACTCAAATACTGTTCAAGTTGCTCAAGGCAGTTGTTCGATGTAAACACCTCACGGTGGATGTTTTCGATAGGGTTTTGCCGAAGTCCCAAATAGGTGAGTTGAGTATGTACTGTCAGGAATGTTGTTGGGATATAAGCGATGTTATTGGAGTTGAGGTCAAGTTGTGTGAGTTGATTGAGAAATGAAAGATCACTGATATTCTCAATCTGATTATAATCTAAATAAAGTTGCTGCAGTTTGGACAAATTCCCAATTGGTGATGGATCAATAATTTGATTCGAGCCTAAATCTAAAAATTCTAAATTCCTTAATCGCTCAAGTGGAGTAATGTCTTCAATACTCCATTTATTTTTGGGTTCACCCGCCATCACTAAAGACGTTAAGGATGGGGGAAGGTAATTCGGAGCTTGCACGAATCGGTTGGCGTCACCTTCATTACTACTGAATTTTCGCATCCACCTTTTGCCATTAAACTCATGCCAAGCGTTGGAAAGAATCAGTGTTTCTACATGTTCAGCCCCTTCTAATGGTTTAAAAAGCGCATCCTCGGTGCCATCTAAGCCGCAATTTCCTAAATCTAAAGTAGGGTTTTGTGTTTTTAAGTTTTCCGCAATTAATTGTTGGGCGAGGTGTTTTTTCTCGAGCTGTCCCTCCGTTAAGTATCTTGTGATCCTTAATAAAGCACTCTCTTCGATTTCAAAAACCCTTTTGGGAATATTTTGAATTGGATTACCGCGTACATAAAGCTTTTCTAACTTGGGTAAACCATTCAGAAAATCCAGGGAAATTTCAGGGACTAGATTATGATTTAACCCGAGGTTGGTGAGTTGCTTCAAGGATTGTATGGGCGTAATATCCGAAATCTGATTTCCTCCTAAATAGAGTTTTTCAAGCTGCTTGAACTTATACAAAAAATTGAGGTTAGTAATTTTATGATTACGCAGGGTTAAGCCAATAATTTCTTGGCTTTCGTCGTCTTGTACATAAGCTGCTTGTACTCTCGAATGCGCAATTTGTACGTAAGCTAGCCTTCTCAGTTCGATATCATATTGTGCTTCTAATTCCAGAATTTCTTGAGGCTTTTCCTGTTTTTTTTCACTGCCCTTGACTTTTTTTCTCAAGTGTATGGGCAAAACCGCATTCAGCACGCCTTCTTCTGTTTTATTTTCCGCAACTTCCAAGGAAATGGCCGCCTGTGCGCTTCCTGATTGATTGAGGGCTTTAAAATACAGAGAAAGGTAATTCACTTTCTGCTGATCAGACTTTTCTTGATTTTGGAGCTTTTCAATGATATCGGCCTCCATAGCCTGTGGATCAAGAATGCCTTTTGCCCAAATGGTATGCGTGTCATACACATTTTTACTCAACTTACTCTGATTTCTAAAGGCGTATTCTTCAATGAATTGGGCAATTTCTTTGCGCAGGGCATCACTAATGGATGAGTGATGTTGAAGGTACTTTCTGATCCGTTCCTCCATTCGATAAGAATCGGAACCAATGGGTTGACACAGGCTCGATAAAATCAGATCGGAGACGACCAAATAAGAAGCTTGTTCTTTCGCTGTATTGTTTTTGTAAGATTTGAAATTTACCCAAAGTTTATACAACAAATCACTCGAAAACAGTAAGGGTTGTGCGGCTAAGCAGATAAAATCGTAGTAGCCGATGCCCTTGGCACTGAAGGAATCAATTTTTTGTTGGATAGCAATATTCGTCATAGGAACTATCGTTTTCTGAGTGAATTGATGGCTTTTTGGAGTTCCGTTTGTTGCGTGAGCTCAAACATGGGAATGAATTGGGCAATGCGTTCTGCGGTGTTTCCTGTCCAGCGTTCAGCGGGCATGGGGTTCAGCCAAATGAGTTTATTCGTTTTTTTTCGCAACCGCAAAATAAAACGCAGGGTAGAACGAAAGCGCTTATCTGAATTACTTCCTCTTGCCGCTCCCGCATCGCTAATGATGATCACATTAGACGTTTGTGCATTCAGCTTGGCTAAGACTTCATGGGTTTCTCGATAATTCGTTTGCGAAATGTCGGTATAACAATGGGATTTGGGAACATTGTAGAAATAGTAGTGCGTGTAGTGTTTATTTCTGAAAGCACTCTTCATAGCCTCCTTAAAATTGAAGATTAATGGATGAAAAGCTTGCATAGAACCGCCTACATCGATCAGCAATAACACCTCATTAATGATTCGATCATGACGTTTAAAAACAGGTTTTAACAGCACACTTTTTTCGGCTTGCTGCTGAACGCAGGCTGCTACATCAATTTCATCGGAGGGAGAGGCTGGTTGCGTAATGGGTAAAAAACGACAAATCTGAAGCATTTGGCGTTTGCTTAAATCAAAGTAGTTCGCTGCGAAAGAAAATTTTCGTTTTACCCGCTTTTTTTCTTCGCGAAGCTGAATCATATCGCCTGATGCTTCGCCCAATACAAATTTAACAAGCGGGTGATTTACTGAAGGTGTGAAGTTGCTACTGGCAAATTCATCTTGTTCTTGTTTGGTTGGATGAGTGGTGTTTTTGTTTTCTATGGGCTCGGGTTCTTGTGGCGGTTCCTCAATGGGCTTTACTTCTTGATGAATCGGAGTTGACGCTTCTTGAATTTGCTTAGTAGGGAAAGGCTCGTAGTTTTCTTCAAACAGCCGATTGAATACCGATTTGCTCTGATTCGGTTTTAGCCACAGGGTTTGGCATAAAGTCAATAAGCGCTTTTTATGATACTCGCCCTGTTCTTGGTCGATTCCCCAACCCAAATGCATGGCTTCTAAAAGGGTATAGTATTCTTCGATGCCGAGCTGGAAGTTATTTTTCCGTAAAGCATTAAAGAATACATAAAGCGGTAAATGGGTATCAACGGAGTTATGATTCGACATACTGATTGGTGATGAGGCGAATGTTAGATTTAGCGATTCTACTTAGCTTTCATGTTGCGCATGCTGATGCTTGGCATCCAAGGTTTTCAGCAATACTTGTTTGAACGGTATTTTTCCTTTTTCCAGTAAGTCCACTTGCTGAATCAAACGATGTTCTTCTGCTGTTCGGTCTTTTTCCGCAGGTTTTTCTGCTTTGAGCTTCCTGTAAAAATTAATGAGCTTAAACCAATCGATGAGTTCACTCGTCGCAGGTTTCTTGGTGGAAGCATCCAATTGATCTCTTAAGTCATGAAATAGCTCAATGGCTTTTTTGATAAGCTGTTCCGATTCCGCACTTTTTTCAAAATGATTGCTGACAATCTGTGTTAACTTATCAGGACTAGGAAATTCGATGTAATGAAATAGGCAACGCCTTAAAAAGGCTGGCGGAAGTTCTTTTTCCTGATTACTCGTGATGAAGATTAAGACATTACTTTTGGCTAAATGGAATTGTTCCGCTCCCAATTCGGGAATGACAAACTTCTTCTCTTCCAACTCCAATAATAAATCATTTGGAAAGTCAATATCTGCTTTGTCGATTTCATCAATGAGCAGGATATTTGGAACGTTGGGTTTGCGCTGTGGAGTAATAAAAGCTTTGGCGAGCTCTCCTTTGGTAATGTAATTTTTGATGTCGCTGATTTTCGCTTTATCGGCTTCTAATTTCATGTTCACATCATACAAACGCCTTAGGGCATCGTACTGATAAATGCCATCTTTGGCCTTGGTGCCTGATTTGACATACCACTTAAAAAAGTAATCATCCATTTTGTCGCCATGTAATTCATACGCAACGGCTTCTGCCAAACGGGTTTTGCCACAACCAGGCGCTCCCATCAAGAGTAATGGGCGGTTCAGTTGTATGGCTAAATTTACCGCATCTATCAATTCAAGCGCGGGAATGTAGGCATCTATTTTCCGATTGGTTTGGTATTTCTCGGAATAAAAATGCTGCTTTTTTTGCAAAGCTGAACCAGTATAGCTTAGTATTTTAGCCATATGTTTTTAAGTTTAGAATAATCTTGGTTGATTTTTTTACAGAGAATAGGAATCACCTTTTCAGGATTTCCATTCTCGCAATTTTCAATTAATTGCTGGATAGTTGTTGGGATATCATCACCAAAACAGTTCATCAAATGATTTTCTAGTTTGAGTATCCAAGCTTCTAAATCTTCATAGTTGAACTTGGGAACACCATCTAAATCAAATAATTTAATTTCGGTACACTGTTTTGCGCGCAATAAATTGGTATTTGCACACGAGAGGTAATGTGGATGTTGGTATTCTTCTACAGAGCTTTCAACAAAAAGAAATACACATTTATGTCGGTAATCTTGTGTCCGTGCATCTTCACTGCGCATGCTTTTAATTTCTTCGTTGAAGTCCGTCAAGATATCGTACAATTGATCAAACTCGTCCGAGTGTACAAACGAATAGGAGTCTTTAAAAATGATGAATTGAGATTTGGTCTGTAACTTATCCGTCAGTGCATTTCTAAGTCGCCTCGTTTGCTTGCTAATGTTATCAGTTGGCGTGAATCGAGGTGTAAAATGAGAGCTCAACTCATGAAATAGGCTCGGTAAATCTTTTTGAGCCATCTCAATCACCAAACTTTGATGTGTAGGCTTTTTGTATTCATTAATGAGCTGATTATAAAACCAACGCTGTCCAGAGTTTTGATTGGCTCGAATGATAAAAGGAACAATCGCTTCATTATTACTGATAATGATGTCGAAATATTTTTTTTGATCCTTGAAATCAATCCCACAAAGCAATTGATAGGTGTCGTCTTGGGCTGATGATTTGAAGGTTCTTTTGTCTTGTAAGGTACTGTCGATAAAATCTTTTTCTTCTCTGACAAATAAAGTCAATTGCTGCCTAAACGTATCAGGGTTGTAACTCATAGAAGGCGTTTGAAACTCTTTACTGAACCGCTTAAATCTAAAAATAGCCTCACTAAATTCATCGGCCTCTTCTGGTTCAATGCTATCGTAGATTTCGGATAGTGCAATGAGTGCCTGACCAAAATCTGCATTGGTGATTAATTTTAGGATATCGTTTGCGCTTTTTATCGTCATAATTGTGTAAAACAGGTTGGCTCACCTAGTTGAACAGTCCATTGGCAAATACTTTTAACTGATCGGGGAATTGATAGTTCGTATCATTTGATTCAAAACGCCTTTTAAATGTATTATAGGTAAATAGTGAAGATTCGGGAATCGCCACTTGATCCATCTTTTCGAAAAATGCGCCAATTTTACCTTGGTTAAGTTCACCTAACGCTTCCTTTACCCATTCGGCATCCGTTTTAGGGCGAGGGTTTGTTCCTGTTTGAGGAGCTGTTGCTTCTGCTAATTCGCGTAATAAATGAAGAAATGAAGATCGAATGTTATTTGCTTCTAGTTGGTAATTCTCATGGGAAAGTATACCATTTGCCTTATTGCTCTCATTTCTGTGGAAACGACCAGAAAGCAAAATAAAATCATCTTTTAAATTATTGTCATTGAGCTGATTAATGAAGTTTTCAGTTGCCGAAAATGCAGAATCAATTTTATCTTTACTTAATAATTGCTGAATATTTTCTATTGTATTGGACATTATTCGTTTATTTTTTGTTATTCCGATAAAAATAGAAAGAAGCAATGGAATTTACCAA
>JBMYQA010000248.1:0-9325 GCA_049600855.1 Flammeovirgaceae bacterium
TTAGTAGAAGAATCATTTATTCCCGCAGGATTTAATCAAACGGCAATTGGCGAAGGGGTTTATGCCACTTACGATGAAACAGCTTGGATTGGGGAGTCTACACTTTCTTACAATGACGAAATTGGCGATCATACGATTAACGCTTTATTGGGGCATACCCTACAAGAATCCATCTCTAATTTTTCAGATTTGACTGGACAAGGATATGCTTCAAATAATAATCCTCCTGTGTCCACAGCAGCGACTACAGTAGGTACAAGTTCCTTTACCAGCTTTGGCTTTCAATCCTTCTTTTCTCGATTGAACTATGCGTATAAGAGTAAATACTTGGTGAGTCTTTCGTTGCGGGCTGATGGCTCTTCTCGATTTGGTAAAAATAACCGATATGGGGTATTCCCCGCAGTCTCCTTAGGCTGGCGCGTTTCTGAAGAAGGCTTTATGGATTTTGCCAAAACCGTAGTAAGCAATTTGAAATTCAGAGCGAGTTATGGCGTTACAGGAAATGCCGAAATTGGAAACTTCACTTACCGAAATGGTTATGCGCTATCTGCTTCGTATAACAATACGCCTGGTATTGCACCAAGTAGTTTGGGAAACCCTAATTTAACTTGGGAACAAACGGCTCAACTGAATTTAGGAATAGATTTAGGTTTATTTGATGATCGCGTGAACATCGTAGCCGATTATTTTGTGAAAAATACCACCGATATTTTGTTGGGCAGAGACATTCCTGGAACCTTAGGATTTACCAGCATTACGGATAACTTCGGGGAAATCGAAAATAGAGGTGTTGAGCTGGGCATTAATGCAGATGTCATTAAGTTAGAAAATGGCTTTACTTGGAATACCAACTTCAACTACACGCATGTCAAAAATGAAGTAGTGAATGTCTTGAATAATGGTCAAATCATCAGTCGAAACTTCGTAATTTTGGAAGGGGAAGAGCTGAGCCAACTGAATTTGATCCGCTTCTTAGGCGTTGATCCACTTACTGGCGATGCAAAATTTGAGGATTTGAATGGGGATGGACTCATTAATTTGGCCGACAGACAAGCGGTTGGTTCTGGTCTTCCAACAGATTTTGCAGGCTGGACGAATCGCTTTTCCTACAAAGGATTTTCTTTAGAAGTATTTTTCCAATATTCAGGTGGAAATAAAATTTTCAACCAGAGTCGATTTGCTTATGAGAATTATGGCTCATTGCAAGATGGCATTCCATTTGGAAATCAAAGTGTACGCTCGCTGAACTATTGGAGACAACCTGGCGATATTACAGATATCCCACGCCCATCGTTGGTTACCGCCAACGACACGGATGCACAGTACCAGCGATTCAGTACGCAGTATTTAGAAGATGGTGACTTTTTACGCTTGAAAAATGTCATGCTTGCCTACAATTTCCCAAGTTCCGTGACCGATAAACTAAAATTAGCTTCCTTAAGGATATATGCACAAGGCCGAAACTTGGTGACTTGGACGAACTATACAGGATTTGATCCTGAAGTTTCTACCAACACGGCGAGTCAGGGTGATTTGAATGCCCAACAAGGAGAAGATTTCGGAACCTTAGGACAAGCGCGCACCTTCACATTTGGGATAAATATTGGCTTATAATTGAGAGAACGATGAAAAAGAATAAGAACATAATAAAAAGCATATTGCTGATTTTTCTCATCGCTTTGGGAAGCTGTGATGTGCTTGAACAGGAACCTGCCGATCTCATTGACAATGAGTTGGCAATTGTAGATGCACGTTCTGCCGAGGCTGCCGTTATTGGGCTGTACGATAACTTACAAAGCGGCAGTTTGTATGGTGGAGAGTTTATTATGGCCGTAGAAATGATCGGAAATAATGCGCGCCCTGCTGCGTTTCAAGCATTTTGGGCGGAGTTGGGCTCTGGAAGAGTTCCTCCTGCGAATGCTTATATTGAAGATGCGTGGGTGAGCTCATATGCGGTCATTAACCTCTCCAATGCCATCATTGCCAATGTTCCAGATTTGGGAGATATGTCGGCAGAGGCTAAAAACGAAGCTTTAGGCGTTGCTTATTTCATGCGAGGACTCATCTTTTTTGATCTATTGCGGCAATATGGAGAGTTTGAGGACTTGAACTCTACCTTTGGCATTCCAATCAAACTGGAACCTGCATTAGAGTTCACGCTGGCAGAAACGTCAAGAAGTACCGTGGCACAATCATTTCAACAAATTGAAAATGACTTGAACGAAGCGATTAATCGTTTGCCAGATACCAACAATAAATTTTTTGCGTCATTAGGTGCTGCGCATGCGCTATTAGCGAGGGTTCATCTTTACCAAAAAGAATATGCGGAAGCAGAAATGTATGCCGAAGCCGTGATTGCAAATACCAGTTACAGCTTATCAAGTGATTACAACGAGATTTATATAAATGAAGGAGAAAGTGGTAGCCCTGAATCCATCTTTGAGCTAAACTTTATTGAGTTGAATGATCCTAATGCTTGGGCGGTTGCCATGTACAATGCGCCACCTGAGGTAGCTACCACTAGGGAGTTGTTCGATTTTTACAACGATAGAGGGGAAACATCCCGAAATGCCTTGTACGAAGATTTAGGTTCCGTTATTCGATGTTTGAAGTATGGCAATATAAATACGGATAATGGTGAAAACACGATCCTATTCCGTCTTTCAGAGATGTATTTGATTCGTGCTGAAGCGCAAGCCTTGAAAACAGGCGGACGGCCTGAAGATGCTTTGGCCGACATCAACACCATCCGAAATCGTGCGGGTTTGGCGAGCTTAGATGCCGTAGATATCGACACAGAGTCGGAGTTATTAGCAGTATTGATTGACGAACGCAGAGCCGAATTTGCATTTGAAGGGCACTACAAATTTGATTTAATCCGCTATGACCTGTTCGAAGAGGTGCTTGGTTTAGAGTCTTTTAGAAGGCGATTGCCCATTCCACTTCGAGAAATGAATATTACTGACGGAGCACTTGTTCAGAATCCTAACTATTAACAGATCATGAAAACAGTTTATAAGAATTATTACATTCCCTTAATACTGCTGATGGTCTTAGGACTGTTCGGCTGTAGCGAAGATGAGTTAGCTAGCTTTACCCCACAACCCGCGTTTTCCGTGGCGGCTGATAGCGATACAGAAGCTTTATTGCCTGTACAATTCACCAACCAATCGACCGATGCTTTTTCTTACCTCTGGTCGTTTGGAGATGGAGCCGTGTCCACTGAAATCAATCCAAGTCACACTTATGAAAAACCGGGAGAATATGTGGTAACCCTCGAAGCAAATGCTACAGGGCAGCGCGCCGTGGTTTCGCAAACCATTACCATCAGCTCAACAAGTTATGCCTTGTACTTTATTGATAATGATGCCTTGAAGTTGAAAAAACTCGCATTGAGCGATAGCAGCGTGACAGATGTATTTGATTTACCTGGCTTTTGTTTTGGCTTAGCTTACGATGAAGTCAATGATGAAATCTACTATACCGATGACGATGCCCAAACTTTGTTCAAAAATAACTTTGCAGGCACCGCAGAAACGGCAGTAGCCAGTGGTTTTGGAGGGCCGAGAGACATTGCGCTAAATGTAGCAAACAACCTGGCCTATGTAGCCGATAGAAGCAGAGATGAAATTGTGGCCGTAGATTTAACGACTGGCAATACATCGGTGGTATATAGTGTTTCCGATGATCCAGATTTCTTATTGCCTGTCGGGTTAGATTATTATGCTGGAAACCTATACATGACGTGCATTGATTTTGGTGCCGAAACGGTGTGGAGCGGTAGCGCGGATGGTTCCAGCTTAGTAAAAATTATTGATTTTAATGACGGTGGTTTTGGCTATGGCTTAGAAGTGGATAAGGTCAACGAGCAGTTGTATTTCGATAATAACGATGGCGGAACAATTCTGCGTGCCAATTTAGATGGCTCAGGAATTGAACAAGCAGGAAGTGCTACCGATCGGGTTTATGGCATAGCCATCAATAATTCACTAAATGCGCTGTATTGGTCAGGCAGGGATGGGGAAATCAAAGGAGCTAACTTGGATGGTTCCAATGAGATTACCATCAAAAGTATTGGAAGTGATGTTAGAGGAATGATTATCAGAAGAAACAATTAAGACAATGAAAATAGTTAGACAATTTTGGATGTTAATAGGCATTGGCTTATTGCTTTCCAGTTGTGGAGATGATGATTTTCCGACTCCGCAATCCGATTCAGTGCAGGCAGTATTTGCCATTAGTTTAGATAATAACGGGTTTGCGCCTACAAATGCCTCGTTCAACAATACCAGTGTGCTGAGAGAGGGCGTAACCGATGTGAGCTATACCTGGAATTTTGGCGACGGAACCATTTCTAATGAGGCGAGTCCAACACATACCTATGAAACACCTGGCGATTATATTATTCGCTTGGTAGCGGTAACAGGCGATGACATCGACTTTATGGAGATGAATATCACCATTAAAGACCCCAATGCGCTGGATGCAGAAGTTATTTTGATTGATGCCAGTGACAGACGAATTTATAACTTAGATGGCACCTCTTTTAACGTAAATGGATTTGGAACAGGCATCGCTTATGATGCGACAAATAGCAAAATCTATTTTACCGATGCGGATGCTGGGGAATTGCTAAAGGCAGATAAGGATGGAAGCAATATGGAAACCGTAGCTACTGGTTTGTCTGATCCCAGAGATTTGGCATTGGATGTAGCGAATGGGAAAGCATTTGTGGCAGATCGAGGGGTAGATGCCATCATTGAGGTCGATTTATCCAATGGAAACACGAGTACCTTCTTCGGCTCTTCCGATGATGCGGACTTCTTACTTCCTGTAGGCATTGATTTTTACGATGGCAACCTTTACGCTACTTGCGTAGATGTTGATGCGGAATCCGTTTGGAAAAGTAGTGCCAGCGCTGCGGGTTTTACCAGAATCATCGACTTTAGTGCTGGTGGTTTTGGCTATGGCATTGCCATTGATCGAGCCAATGAAAAAATCTATTTTGACGATTCAAATTCAGGTCAAATCCTTCAAGCAAATTTAGATGGAACAGGCATTACCAGCATCGTAAATACGGGAAATCGCGTATATGGATTATCCATAGATAATACGAATAACAAGATGTATTGGACAGAACGCAATTCGGGCAGTGTATTTATGGCGGATTTGGACGGTGCGAATCCCGTTACACTAACATCCGACTTTACAGACCCAAGAGGTTTATTTCATATTGAATAATGAAAGAGCGGGCAGCGATTGAAAAATCCTGCCCGGCTTTTTGAAGCAGGAAATCTACGCTTAAATTCACGCTATTTTACGGTAATCAAACAGGAAGCGTGATAACTACAGATTCATGAAAAAATTTGCGATATATTTACTCATTGCCTCAGTTACGATGATCGCCTTTTCTTGTCAACAAGCCGAAAAGGAGAACACGCAAGGAGAAAAACAAGTCATCAATACTGCAAAAGGCAAGCTATTTATCATTGGCGGAGGCAAGCGCCCACCAGCCTTGGTGAAGGAATTGTATGAGCTAGCTGGTTTAAACAAAGGTGGCTATGGCATCATTTTACCCATGTCGAGTAGCGAACCTGATACTTCGGCTTACTATGCGAAATTACAATTTACCGAACAAGGAATTGAAAATGTAACGGCCATGCATTTCAAAAAAGGCGATGAGGCCACACCTGAACAAGCCGATTCCTTACGCGCAGCCAACTTGATCTACATTTCAGGAGGCGATCAGAATCGATTTATGGAAATTGTAAAAGGAACCTCCATTGAAGAAAGTATTTTGGCCGCTTATCAAGCAGGTGCGGTGATTGCTGGAACGAGCGCAGGTGCTGCCGTGATGAGCGATAAAATGATTACGGGAAATGAGTTAAGGCATCCAGATTATCGCTCAACCTTCCGAAATATTGAATCGCAAAATATTGAAATTAAAGCAGGTCTTGGTTTGATTAAAACAGCCATTATCGACCAGCATTTTGTGAAAAGAAGTCGATATAATCGCTTATTTAGTGCCGTAATCGAATATCCAGACTTGTTAAGCATTGGCATTGATGAGTCCACGGCAATCGTCGTGTCAGGAGATTCTGCCACAGTAACAGGAAACTCACAGGTGATTTTGATGGAAAACCCGAGCAATTCGCTGATTCAAAAAGATACCTTATTAGGCGCAGATGGATTGAAGGTCAGCATCTTGTTACCAGGTAAAACGTTTTCTGTAGTGAAATAATTAGTTTAAATAGATTGAATAAAACGTGTGAAAATTTCTAAAGTCCGATGAAAATCAAAATTCCAGATACACTCATTCTCTTATTAGGGATTCTACTCTTTTTTACCATTTTGACATGGATTATACCTGCTGGTGAGTTTAATCGAGAAGAAGTGAATGGAAAAGAAGTGGTTGTTTCGGGTTCCTATCATACCATTGAGGCACAACCTGCAAATCTCTTCCAATTTTTATTGGCACCCATCAAAGGATTCATTTCCTCAGCTCAAATCATTGTTTTCATTTTATTTGTCGCAGGCGCATTTGGAATCATCAATCAAACCAAGGCCATTAAAGTTGGCTTACAATCGGTAGTTACCTTGAGCCAACGAAGACCTGCCAGTAAAAAGTTCATCATCCCCATCTTAACGGCCTTATTTTCGTTAGCAGGGGCTACTTTCGGCATGAGTGAAGAGGTGTTGGTATTTATCCTGATCACCTTGCCCTTAAGTTTTTCATTGGGTTACGATTCGCTAGTCGGATTAAGTATCCCGTTTATTGGAGCAGGAGCAGGCTTTGCCGGTGCTTTTCTAAATCCGTTTACCGTAGGCATTGCCCAAGGCATTGCCGAGTTAACCCCGTTTAGCGGATGGGAATATCGCCTCATCGTCTGGCTGGTGTTTACGCTTGCGGCCACGATCTTTATCATGAACTATGCACGTAAAATCGAGCGAGATCCAGCAAATAGCCCCATGTATGAATTAGATCAACAATCTAAATATAAAAATAGTCAGCATGAGCTGGAAAAGTTTACCCTTGCCCATAAACTAATTATTGTCGTATTCTTGCTTGGATTAGTCATGCTGATTGTAGGTGTCAATAAATACGATTGGTACATTAATGAAATTTCAGCCTTGTTTTTGGTACTTGGCGTACTTGCGGCCATCATCGCGAAGTTAACGGCTGATGAGGCAGTAGCCGCATTTATAGAAGGCGCAGCAGAAATGGTGAAAGTATGTATGGTCATTGCACTCGCGAAGGGCGTATTGATCATTGCCTCAGAGGGTAAAATCATCGATACCATCTTATATACACTTTCTTCTGCTGTGGAAGGGTATCCGAAAGCCGTATCGATCCAACTCATGTTTTATACACAAAGCTTCTTAAACTTCTTTTTGCCCTCAGGTTCTGGGCAAGCCGCACTCACGATGCCCATTATGTCTCCTTTGAGTGACATCATTGGGATTTCCAGACAAACCGCTGTTCTTGCTTTCCAATTTGGAGATGGACTATCCAACATGATTATACCAACCAGTGGTGTCACAATGGGCGTATTAACCCTCGCAAATGTTCCGTATCAAAAATGGCTAAAATGGGCGATTCCCTTAATGGTCATCTTTTTCACATTAGCCATGATTATGCTGTTGCCTCCGGTTCTCTATTTTAACTGGTAAACCTAATTTGATTTTAGCTCTTTGACATTCCCGTTTTCGTTCATTACAGCGCCTTTAGCGCTCTATGCTACCCATAGAGGCAAGGGCTTGCTATGCGCAACGCATAAAAAAGCAAACCTAAAGTAAGTACTATGTTGCTCGATTGTGATCAGATCAGTCGAGGATACCTGTATCGGAATACTGCACACCATCATTGAATGGTGTTACCTACTAGTTGTCACAGTGCAGTTGCTGTCTTAAAAACGATTTTAAGTTAGGAAACTTAAGATGATGAACTTCAAGGTTAGGAATAGTATCGGGCCACGCTGGTCAGCTACCTATTTTGAAGAAAATAAGTGTGCTCATTGAAGCTTCCTACCTTCAATGTACATGTTTGAAGCTTCCTATCTTCAAGTGACAAATTAGTATGGAGTAATCAACTTGCGCAGCTAATGAACCATTAATCGACTGATTAATGCGTTTCTTTTACATCCTAAATCTTAACTCAAACAAATTCTATTATGAGAACATTCAACCTTAAGGCACTTGTTAGTGCCATCGCTTTTTTATGTATGATCGCTTGTAATGAGCAAGAATTGATTGAACCCATTGACCCTCAAGCAAGTGAAGAGCAAGCTGTGATGGCTAATGCCCGAATTTCCTCTGCCTCAATTGGGATTGTTGGAAGTTCAGCAGATGTGAATACGTCTACATCAGCAGGAACGGTATTAATGGGTGGAGGGCCCGATATTGATGAGGCCATTCAGTGGATGATCAACCGATCGGGTGGGGGAGACTTTGTGGTATTGCGGGCAAGTGGATCAGATGCCTACAACAGTTACATTTATGGATTGGGAAATGTAAACTCTGTAGAAACGCTACTCATCAACTCCCGTTCGTTAGCCAATAATACTGATGTAGAAAATACCATTCGCAATGCTGAGGCGGTGTTTATTGCTGGTGGCGATCAATACGACTATGTTTCTTATTGGAAAGGTACGAGGGTAGAAAATGCCCTAAATTACTTGATCAATACCAAGCGCGTACCTGTAGGAGGAACGAGTGCAGGATGTGCCATCCAAGGAGAAGCCTATTTTGATGCGGCTAACGGAACGGTCACTTCCTCCGAGGTACTTCGGAATCCTTACAATCAGTATGTGAGTTTACAACGCAGTAATTTCCTTGATGTTCCTTTCTTAGAAAATACCATTACCGATACGCATTACGACAATCCTGATCGCCGAGGAAGACAGCTCGGATTTATGGCAAGAATGGTAGAAGATTGGGGATGGTTTGCGAAGGGCATTGGCGTAGATGAAGCCACGGCCGTGTGTATTGCGAGCAATGGAACCGCATCCGTTTATGGTGATGGTTATGCGTTCTTTTTGCAAGAATATGGAGGAACGCCCGAAGAGTGTGTACCGGGCAGACGTTTAGATTGGTATCGAAATCGAAGAGCGGTGAAGGTATACAAGGTTCGAGGAACAAATAACGGGAACAACTCATTTAATCTAGCGAATTGGAACTCAGGAAGTGGCGGGAGCTGGCAATACTATTATGCCGATCGAGGAAGATTAAGAATTTCGTATTAAGTAGGCAGCAATGCACGATTATTTTGGATCAGTTAATATTATTAAGGAGAACTCAAAAATTAAACGTCAATCATCCGTAAATG
>JBMYQA010000249.1:0-9308 GCA_049600855.1 Flammeovirgaceae bacterium
AAATTGATACTATAGGCTTGATTTCTTTGGGCTTCTTGAAGCTTTGAGAAGAGGAAAGCATTTTCCTGATTGAGGGTGATGTGTCTATCTTCATCAGCAGTTGGCACTATCATCTCTTGGATTAAGGGAGACAAATCTCCTGAATGATTGAGGTGATCGCCATAACCTACTCCTGTTTCTGTATCGAGTGCTGTAAGTAGTGGAATAGATTGTGTTTCGTATCTTTCTTGGAATTTCGTGATAAAAGTTTGAAGCGTTGGAAGCTCTTTTGCAGGTTGTAAACAATTCAATACCTTCAATACTTTACGTAGCTGTGGCTGAAAGGCTGATGGGAGTACATAGTGCGCTTGATGTGCCGTAAATAAGTCTGTTTGAAATAATTTATCCACTTCATAAGCTACACCTATTTCCGCTAACAAATCAATGATATGATGGTAATCAGTAATAGCATTACCCATGAATTGGTCAATACTATTCAGTTTTTTCTGTATGGTTACCATGAGCGACAACATGCGATGAAGCGAGGGAGAAGGAGCTATTTTTTCAATATTTCCTAATGTATGTATCAATTGATCCATCAAATCACCACCACTGACAGTAGGCTCTAACTCACTTACCAACAATTGCGCGTCAATCATGAGTTGAATAAAGTCTTTTGCTTCTTCTAAAGCAATATTTTCATTGGTAATATGCTCGGATAAGACGTGAATAGTGGCACCATTTTGAGCCTTTTCTAATACTAACCGCACATATACAGATGCATCCACAGCGCTGATCTGATGAATACGTTTATGATTTTGGTAGTAATACTCTATATATCGAAACTCATTGCCTAGTAAATAAATGCTGCTATTTGGATAAAAATGAAGATAAGGTTGGATATAGGGTTGTTTATCTAAATATTGAGATAAAGCAACTGAATAATGCATGTCTAGTTTTGTACGTCTGTAGTAAGCTGACAGTCTGATAGGTTCCGAAGCCGTTTTAGCCCATTGAGCGGTACCACAAGAAGCAAACAACCCAAAAGGCGTGGCGCGGTTATGCATGCGCAAGGCATATTTACGCAAACTGTTGAATAGCTTTTCTTGAGTTTTGATTGAATGCATTCGATTTTCTTGCCATTTCTCAAATGCTTGATAAAGGCTAGGAGAAGCTAAAAATAATGCTTCTTTTGCCACTTTTTCGTTGAAAAGCTCCACTAATTCATCATCACTAAAATTAAGCTTAACTGGCTTTAATGGAGTGCGGAAAATAAGATGTTCGCTAAATTGATAGTTCATCATAGCACTAAGCAGAGATCAATTCAATTCTCATCGTGTATGAGCTATTTAGTACTAATTAAATAAATGTTGAAACCAGAAATCCTATAGCTAAAGATCAATTCACTATAGGATTTCATGTAGACTTATTTTACAGTACCCATCTTAACTGTGCCCATCTTAACAGTACCTAACTTTACAGTACCCATCTTAACTGTACCTAATTGGCTCATTCTACCGTTTCCAAATCGAGCAACAGTTTTCTTATTTAAGCTTAGTTTAGACTGACGAGGTAAATTTCTCATAAAAAATGATTAAAAAAATGTTTACCTACTCTATTAAAGGCTTTTCAGCATCCGCCTACATAAATTTAATCTAAAAATAAGAAATGCTTACGAAAGCACATATTTTTTTAGAGCTTGTTTAGAATATATCCTTCTGCAACGAAGAGTGAGGTAATTTTTGACTTTTGAAAATGTAAAAGCTTATTTTATATAATCTCTAATGGAATTTAATTTACAAATGCTTATTTTAAGCCACCTCATAAACAAATAGCTTAACAACAATTTCAGGTCATCATGGCAGAACGTTTTGTGAAATTTCAACATTTTGTAACCGAAGAAGAGTTACTAGATTTTACTGACTTTCTCAAGGAACATGGCATTACTTTTCAAGTAGAAGATAATACTCCTGCATTAGACATTAATATGCATTTTAATCCTGACCCGCTTCAAAAAAGCTTTTTAGTAAAAATAAAACCTCACGATTTCCCTACTGTCAAAGCCTTACTCAATGCACAAGCTGAGCAACTGTTAGATCAGGTAAGCCAAGATCATTACTTGTATTCTTTTTCTAGCCAAGAGCTATTTGAGGTAATTAAAAAAGCGGACGAATGGAACCCGCTCGATGTGCAACTGGCTAAAAAAATATTGGCAGAAGAAGGAATAGCCATTCCCGAAGAAGCAATCGAAAAAATTGAGCAAGAACGTGTTGAAGAACTTGCCCAACCCAAAGTACTTGGACTATCTTGGTTAATTTTTGCCTATGTATTAGCCATGCTTGCAGGAATACTTGCCATTTTATTTGCAGGCTATTTAATACATTCGAAAACAACGCTTCCCGATGGTAGACGGGTTTATTTCTTTGATGAACAAGCTAGAAAACACGGTTGGGGAATTGCCATCGTTTCTCTACTTCAAATCATCATGATGGCTTACCTATCTTTCACTGGAAGATTAGGGTAAAGACTCCTCATGAGCCATTTCCTGCAACTTTAGGGTATCATCTTGATCGAGGTTCTCGCCTTTTAAGTAGGCAACAAGCAACTTTCTAATTTCTTGAATGGATAAATTGTGACCGATCTTCCCTTTAAACACAAAGGATAATTGCCCCGTTTCTTCAGAAACTAATAATACCGCAGCACTAGTCACTTCGGTGATTCCTACAGCAGCGCGGTGGCGAAGTCCCATACTAGCTGGAATATATTGATTATCAGAAACAGGCAAAATGCAACGTGCGGCCTTCATCCTATTTTTATGGATGATGACCGCCCCATCGTGTAAAGGACTATTTTTATAGAAGATGGAAAGGATAAGCCGCTTAGAAATTTCAGCATCTAAATGATCGCCTGTTTCTGCATAGTATTGTAAGTCATCCATTCGAGATACTACAATTAAAGCTCCTGTATTCGTTCCTCCCATTACCTTCATGGCCGCCAAAATGGGAGAAATATCCATGATTTCTTTCTCCGATTTATTGGTATTGACAAACTTGCCCATTACCTGATTAAATTCAGTGGTTTTACCAATAATCAATAAGAACTTCTTAATCTCATTCTGGAATAAAACGATAACTGCAATCACACCAACCCCCATAAACTGCCCTAGTATTTCTGCTAACAAAGCCATTTCAGTGGCTTTCACAATCAGAAAAACTAAATAAACTGCTAGAAATCCAAGAAAAATCTTCAACGCGACACTTCCTCTAATTAATTTGTAAAGATTATACAGAAGGATAGTGACCAATGCGATGTCGAGTACATCAAGCCAATGAATTTCTAAAAAGCCTATACTCATAATTGCGGTTTACACCTTTCACGTTTCGTTTCTTCAAGAAAGTTACAAAAAAAATGACTAATTCGATCAAATTAATCATTTATAGCAGGGGTTTCTTAAGTGCTTAACCTTAAATATGGCTACATGGCTAAGCACTAAAAAACTCCGATTTTCCGCATTTGTTTAATTTTCTAAATCTTGATATTCTTTGATTAACTGTTCAAGAATATTGAATGCAGCATCAGAAATTACGGTTCCTGGCCCAAAAACGCCTTTTACCCCAGCTTCAAAAAGGAACTCATAATCTTTTGGCGGAATTACGCCACCCGTAACAACCATGATGTCCTCCCTTCCAATTAGACCTAATTCGCTAATTAACTCAGGTACTAAGGTTTTATGCCCAGCCGCCAACGTAGATACCCCAACGATATGCACATCGTTTTCAGCCGCTTGCATCGCTACCTCTTTAGGTGTTTGGAAAAGTGGGCCTATATCTACATCAAATCCCAAATCGGCAAAGCTCGTAGCAATTACCTTCGCCCCTCTGTCATGACCATCTTGTCCCATTTTAGCCACTAAAATTCGAGGTCTTCTACCATCCAGCTCTGCAAACTCATCCGCAGCCTTACACGCTTTTTCAAAGCTTTCATTAGCTGCTGCTTCTTTTGAGTATACACCTGATATTGAACGAATTACCGCTTTATGTCTTCCAAATACCGATTCCATTGCATCTGAAATTTCTCCTAGCGATGCCCTTTTACGTGCAGCAACTACCGCTAAAGCCAACAGGTTTTCTTCATCTTTTTGCGCATCTGCTTTTCCTTCTTTCTTCAGCAACGCACACTTCTTAATTGCCTCTAATGCTTCCTGAACTTCTGCTTCATTTCGCTCGCTACGCAACTTTTTAAGGCGTTCAATTTGTTTATCTCTAACGACTGTGTTATCAATTTCAAGTAATTCCAAATCAAGCGCTTCTTCCACCTCATATTTGTTCATGCCTACAATTACATCCTTTTTGGAATCTAAACGAGCTTGTTTTTTAGCAGCCGCTTCTTCAATACGCATCTTAGGCAAACCCGTTTCAATGGCTTTTGCCATTCCTCCCAATTCTTCTACCTCTTGAATTAACGTCCATGCGCGCTCTACCAACTGATTTGTCAAGTATTCTATGTAATAACTTCCGCCCCAAGGGTCAACTACTTTGGTAATATTCGTCTGCTTTTGCAAAAATAGTTGGGTATCCCGTGCGATTTTTGCGGAGTAATCGGTTGGCAGTGCAATCGCTTCATCTAAAGAGTTGGTATGCAACGATTGGGTATGTCCTAAAGCGGCGGCCATGGCCTCAATACACGTTCTAGCCACGTTATTAAATGGATCTTGCTCCGTTAACGACCAACCTGAAGTCTGGCAATGGGTTCTTAACGCCATTGACTTCGGATTTTTAGGATTAAATTGCTTTACCAACTTTGCCCAAATCAATCTGCCTGCTCGCATTTTGGCAATTTCCATAAAATGATTCATCCCAATTGCCCAGAAAAATGAAAGTCGAGGGGCAAACTGGTCAATATCCATGCCTGCTTCCAAGCCTTTTCTAATGTATTCCAAGCCATCTGCCAAGGTGTAAGCCAATTCAATATCATTCGTTGCACCAGCTTCTTGCATGTGATAGCCACTAATGCTAATCGAGTTAAAATTAGGCATATGACGCGCAGTAAAGGCAAAAATATCCGCGATTACCTGCATACTTGGCCGTGGAGGATAGATGTAGGTATTCCTCACCATAAACTCTTTCAGGATATCATTTTGGATGGTTCCTGTCAGTTTATTTAAGGGTACACCCTGCTCCTCTGCTGCCACAATGTAAAAAGCCATGATCGGAATTACAGCACCATTCATCGTCATAGATACCGACATTTTATCCAATGGAATTTGATCGAATAAGATTTTCATATCCAAGACCGAATCTACGGCTACGCCTGCTTTCCCAACATCCCCACTGACTCGTGGATGATCAGAATCGTATCCTCGGTGAGTGGCTAAATCAAATGCCACCGATAAGCCTTTTTGACCCGCAGCCAAGTTTCGTCGGTAAAATGCATTAGATTCTTCTGCTGTACTAAAGCCCGCATATTGCCTCACCGTCCAAGGTCTAACCACATACATCGTAGAATATGGGCCTCGTAAATAGGGAGGTACTCCTGCGGCAAAGCCAAGATGGTTTACCTCTTTTAAAGCATCTTCATTAAAAATAGGTGGTACCTGAACCTGTTCAGCAGTATCCCACTTTAGAAGAGCTTGATCGACTTTAGGCCGATAATTCTTATCTTTTGCTTGGTAAATCGCTTCAAATGGAATATTTTTAAAATCTGGGCGCATGGCGAATGTATTGTTGTTTATTCAGTAGGTAAGCAAAATTAAGGAAAAATTAATTTTGAGTAGCTTATTTCACCTTCATTACTTCTTCATAAGAATAATTAAGTTTACCCATCTAATTTTTGTAACAGGAATAAATGATACATAATTAGGAGCTTTCTTTGATAATTACAATCATCATCCTGTGTTTTTGTTCCTACATCTCAATTATTATTACTTTTACCTTGCGTTTTCACTTTGAATGAGTTTCTTTGTAATGAAGTTGTTGAAAAATTGGATAAAATTAAAATCATTCCATTTCTTGTTGAATCAACTTTAAAATAAATAATCAAAACACATCATAATAATATGGGTGCAGAAATTGACTTGGTATTGTTAGTAGATGATAATGACACTGACAACTTTATCAATAATCGAATTATTGAACTGACGAACTTTGCCAAGAGAGTTGTAGTAAAGAATTCAGGCAAAAGTGCATTAGAATACTTGCGTGACAACAAGGACAATGATGTGGAATTGCCTAATCTAATCTTCTTAGACATCAACATGCCTATTGTTGATGGTTTTGTGTTTTTATATGAATTCGAAAGTTTTCCTCAAAACATCAAGAATAAGTGCAAAATTGCTATTCTTTCTAGTTCAGACAACAAACGTGACATTAATAAGATTGTCAACAATGATTATGTTGTTAAGTTTATCACTAAACCACTTACAGAAGAGGCGTTGATTGATGTTGAACAAATTTTGAAAAGTAGCGAAGCACAGACTTGATTTTGCCTACATATTTAAAAATAAGGCCTAATATCTCTAGTTGATATTAGGCTATTTTTTTCAGGAAGTAAATCGTTTTGTATATTGTTACTGTTAATTCGAATAAGATATGCAAGTTTATCGTTTAAATTACACTTGTTTTATCATAGTTATTTCACTAATATCAACTGTGGTCAAACACTTAGATCAATAGAAACCTAGTTCGTTCAATTAGCTTTTACAGATGGTTATTAGTATAACTCCTGATAAAGTTTATGGAGTGTCTGGCATAAACTTACAATTATCAACTAAACAGTTACGTTAAAAAGTACTCGACTTTACTAAACTTCTTCAACTTATTTAAACTATTTTGTTATGCACTATAAAATATTCCGTGCAGCCATACCATTCTTATTTTTATTCACCTTTCATGCAGGTGCCCAAGTTAACATCGAACGTGTTGAGGAGGTTAAAGAGCTGGCAAAAAAAGGGGATGTCAGAGCCAAGTATCAACTCGCTCAATTGTATGAAGAGGGCAAATATGAAAAGCAAAACCTGAAGCGGGCATTTGCTTTATATAAAGATGCCGCTGATGCTCAATACGATTCGGCTTATTTCAACCTTGGCCGAATGTATGAATTAGGAAAAGGAGTGCTTCAAAACTTTTCCTTAGCTTTCGCCTACTATCAAAAGTTAGAAGATGTAGACCATGCAGAAGCCGCTTTCCGCATTGCACATCTTTACGAAGCAGGCTTAGGTACAGAAGAAAACCGCTCAAAAGCAGTATCTATGTACTTAAAAGCACTCCGCTTAGGCCATATGCCTGCTCAAGTAAAAGTGGATAATTTACCCATTGACTCACTCGCCGATCGAAAAGATATTTCTTACATCAAATACAAAGCCGATAAAGGTGACTTACAAAGTCAGTTTTTAGTCGGTAGAATGTATGAGGAAGGAGCTGGTTTCAAAAAGGATTTGGGCAAAGCCTATGACTATTATTTAAAATCTGCTGAAGGCGATTACACCAAGGCTATGATTGCCCTGGGCGATATGTATGCTAAAGGAAAGCATGTAAAAAGAAATACGCGCTTAGCCACTAAGTATTACCTGAAAGCTGCCGCTAATGGAGATGAAACTGCTGAAAAGAGGCTGAAAACAATTGATATAACCAATACGCTCGATCCAAATAGCGTAGATTATTTAGTCTATACCGCCAACTCTGGAGTTGCGGCTGATCAGTTTAAACTCTATCAAAAATTTTTCTATGGCGATGGTGTTCCCGTAGACTACGACAAAGCACTAGAGTATTGTCAGCGCTCAGCGGCAAACGATTATCAGCCAGCAATTATGACCATTGCCAACTTGTATGACAAAGGCATTATTGTGAAAAGAGATCCTAAAAGTGCTTTTCGATATTACCGAAAAGCCGCATTGCTAAAAAATGACTCTGCTCTTTTCCTGATTGCCGAAAAGTACGCCCGTGGAGATGGCGTGCAACAAGATGAGGCAAGGGCAGTGCGCTATTACCTTACTGCGGCTATTAATGGCATAGAAACGGCTCAATTCCGCTTATCTGCATACAATATTTTGCGCTATGTTGATCAAAACGATTTACGGTATGTGAAGTATCGGGCATTAAAAGGAGATACGAATGCCCAACTTGCAGCAGCAAAGTATCACCTCAGAAAAAATGAAAGCGAAGCAGTGAGGTGGCTTCGAAAAGCGGCTGAGGCCGATGTAGGTGAAGCTCAAACGTTACTTGGGCAAGTATTTTACGAAGGAAAATGTAACATGCCTCGCGATAATGATGAAGCACAAAAATGGTTTGCAAAAGCGGCTCAAAAGAAAGAGCTAGCTGCCTTCCGTTATTTAGCAGATATGTATTCCAAAAACCTCATTACCTCTTCGAATGATAATTTGGAAGGTGCTTTCCAAATGGCAAATGAATACCTGACTTTAAAACAAGGACAGCTGGGTAAAGAGGATGCCGTGATGTATAAAATTATGGGAAAAATTTACATGCAACGCGAAGATTACTTTAACGCGATTCGCTATTTTTCTGATTACATCAAAGCTTATGATGAATCCTTAGATAAACCCATGGATTTAATTGAAGCGCTGGAAACGCGAGCTACAGCCTATCATGAGCTTAAAAACTATAGCAGTGCAGTCAATGATATCGACATTGCCTTATTGCAATTGGAAGAATATAAAGAACATGCAGATTTAAAGTACGAATACAAATTCATTAAAGGTTACTTACTCATTAATAAAGCAAAAGCGTTTTTTGGGGAAGAAAACTACTTCAAAGCATGTAATACCATTCAATCGGCAATCCAACTTGGCGTTCGTGTTGATGATGAATACATCAAACAGTGTTTAAGAAATTAATTGGCTATAGTTACATGGCTTAAGGGAGGCTTCAACAACCTCCCTTTTGTATGATGTTTCCCCAATTGATAAACCATATTAAGCAGGTGTTCAAAATTAATGTGGCATTTGTTAATAGCGTGATATGTTACTAAATTTTCATATGTATTATATTACGCCAATCTCAGATTCCAAGGAGTTAGCACTGTTAGAACTTCTCATGAAGTCCAGTCCAGATGCGAAAGT
Organism: Flammeovirgaceae bacterium; assembly: GCA_049600855.1. Taxonomy (GTDB): domain Bacteria; phylum Bacteroidota; class Bacteroidia; order Cytophagales; family Flammeovirgaceae; genus JBMYQA01. The sequence continues at coordinate 9,053 of JBMYQA010000249.1, forward strand.
TCGTCATCGTTCCCAAGCAGTTTTGTTGAGTCATAAACATTATTCGCTCAATCAAATTGCAGATATTTTATTAGTTGATCGTGATACAATAAGCAGATGGCTTCATAATTGGGAATCTGATAAGTTCGAATCCCTAGCAGATCAATCAGGTCGTGGCCGTCACAGTATTTTGAATCCAGAAGAAAAAAAAAGTTCTAACACTAGTGGGTGAAGGTTTGCAACAAGTCAAAAGCTTAGTCACTTATGTATCGGAAGC
>JBMYQA010000250.1:0-9269 GCA_049600855.1 Flammeovirgaceae bacterium
TATTTAATCCTTATCCAAATTAATAATTCTACGCGATCGGCTATCGTAGCGATTAGATTTAATTTTTCGTGGCTCAAACAAATTAATGGCATCAGCCCATAGCTCATTTCGCTTTTCTGTTCCCTTAGCCATTATATACTGCCCAATACGAATGATCATGAGCGGATAAGCAGGCAAGGCAATTTCTTTTGTTACTGCAATGCTCGAATCTTTCGCAGCAAGCAGTTCAAATTCTATGGTCTGAAATCCTTTTTTCCTCAAATCCTTTGGCAAATCAGCTGGGTCTTTTGGAAAAAAGTCTACATAAAAAGTGCCTTTTGCATCAAATTCCCGAAATGTGGGGTGATACATCGTTAGTGTTGCTTCGTTTAAATAAATTTGAAACCTGCCATCAGAAACCAAAGGACCATGGAGCGTTTCATCTAATAAAGCAACGGGCTCTGGTCCTTCAACCTCGTTCGATGTTGATGTAGGCAACTGCCAACGAGGCATGACGGTAAAATACTCAGTCACTAATGCCTTACTTGGGCGCTCTTCTGCCCGCCAATTAAAGCCTTTGAGTTGAGTATCTTGCGACTTCAATTCATGTGGGGGAATAAATTTAGCATCAATCTGTTTAATGGAAGTAATGGTTTGAAGTTTGTTTGAATCGGCAAACTGCATAATCATGTTACTGCAATCCATGCGATTCATTCCTACCAAAAGCGTATCATTATCCAATGCAAAATAAATACTCTGCGCATTTCCATTTACATCCACCTTCCTAATAGTAGATTTTTTAAAGGTGGCTTCCATGTTTCGCCCTTTAATCTGATTGAAATTCTTCAAACTATCTACCGAAGTAATAAATGATTTCTTAGTGAGATACATCTTATCAATCTGATTTGCCCTGAGTTTAGCAAATATGGTATCGGCCTCCATCTGATTTTCCTCCGCCCAAAGCACGGGATCTTCATAAAAATTGATGAGGGAATCATTGAGATCATACACCATGGAATCACAGATGCCCTGCATTTTATTGGCAACTAACTTCACCTTTGGATAGGCATATATCATCCGTGTATCTGAAATGCTATCGTTGATGGATATCAGCGTGTCCGCTTGTACGAATAAGGTATCGCCTTCGCCAAACGGTTTTTCGACCATCGCATTGCCCAAAATTTCGGTTCGTCCTTCTAAGCCAAAATACAAAGCTTTATCGCCATAAATCACCACCGTATCTTCTTTGCTAAACAACCTGACATTGCCTGTAGCAATGCCCTTTTCTAGCACCTCATCATAATCAATAAAATCGCCCGACAAGGTATACGATTCATTTTCAATGCGCGCATTCTTTTTAAATATGGATTTCGATTGTTGTGAATCGTATTGCCCTTCTTCGGCAATGAGCTTGCCATCGCGTGTGGTAATTTCGGTAGTGGCATGGAAGTAGGCAATTTTAGTAGTCGTATTGTAGGTGAGTGTATCTGATTCCAAGTGATACTCAGATACGGGATTATCCAGCACAACATCTTTACTAAATGCGACCAACTTGGTTTGGGTGTTGTAATACCCTTTTTTGCTGGTTAAGGTAGTCGAATCATCCGTTATTTTTCCACCATATTGATAACTCGCCAGATTGGTATTCATATCAAAATCGAGCTGATCGGTGGTGAGCACCATTTGGCTATCGCTAAATACAATATTTCCCCAAACCTCTGCTAAACGATCATTACCATAATAAAATAAGGTGTCGCCCGTCATACGAATGCTATCTCCTTTTAAGAATAATACATCGCCAAAAGCAACTACAAAATTACTGTCAGGAAACTGAATGGCTTCATTACAAAATAACCGCATGTCGTCTTGTTTAAAAGCAACGCGTAACGAATCATTACTGCGCAGGTAGCGCGTCTCTAATCCTTCTTCAGTAATCATTTCTAACTCACCAGCGGTCAATAATTCTACTTTAGAAGCCGTACTGTCTTTTTGTGTCTCCCCTTTCGATTGGGCATGCATTTTTTGATGCATCACCAGCATCAATATTCCCAAAAATCCTAGCGTAAAAAAACGTTGTACCATTTAGCTATCAATTACCTTTTCTGAGGAAAGCACATATCCTCTATTTGTTCAACTCGACAAATCTCGCGCTTTTTTGGATAAAGGAAAGCCTCTTTAACAGTTTTTGGCAGCAACCTTACATTCAACAGCTTTTTTTATCACCCACATTCTTTAAAATTTTGATTTGTTCATTCAAAAAAAATTCGGATATTGAGTAAAGTTGGTGAAAATGATTGACTTAACTTGCTCATGAACACTAACTATAACAGTACAACCAGAAAATCAAGTGCCAACTTAAATCATCTATTTATGATTCCTCAACAGGCCTTTACGCTCATTGTAAAGATCAAAGCAGGACATACCAAAACGGTCAAAGATATACTTGCTAAAATCCACCAAGAGACGGGAGAGATTCGCCAAGGGCGAAGCCCTGAAAATCCCTTAGTCCCTTTTCAGGACTGCAAGACGATCCATTTTGCGCGTTGGTTTGTCATGGATAACCTGAAAGATACCACAGGTCAACCTTTTCAAGACATGTTAGGTTTCACCTCCAACTATGATGGAGATGCAGCCGCACACTACAACGAACTTTCAAAACACCTCGGTAAAGGGTTTGATGAGCTGTACCAGCACACAGAAGGCTATCCTGAAAGCCCTACTGAACAATCCCGTGTAAACTTTTTCAAGAAACAAAATATTCAACCGCGGTTATTCTGGGGAGCCATGCGGGGCTACACAGTAGCCGATATCCGTGATGAAGGGAAATTGAGAGATGGTGTAGAACAATGGCTCAGAAAAGAAGTAAAACAAGAAGATTGGGAAAAGCTCAGCCCCACAGAAGCGAGAGATCGCATTGTGAACTTTGTTAAATCTTCTGAGTTTAGTTGGGCGATGAAGCCTGTTCCAGGGCCTTCTTTAGGTTGGAAAATTAAGTATTGGGGCAAATTAGTCATTATTTTCCTCATTGCGATTCTCTTAGCCGTATCCCTAATCATGGGATTGAAAGGCATTATTACTGGAAAGTTAGCCCTATTTTGGAAAGTTACAGCAGCCATTTCATGGGCAGTAGTCATCTGGTTTGGCATCTGGCTTTTATTAGAACGCATGTTTGAGATCATTGACGATTACATCCGAGAGCGTACTCCTGAACCCGTGGATGATGAAGAACGCTATCGCGAACTGCTTGAATTAGAAGATTACTTCTTCCAAAATCAATTGACGGTTTACGGCACCATCAAAAAGCCTTATTGGTTTAGAAGAACCACCCTAAAAATAGCGCTTTACCTCTTCTTGTTAAATGGAACTTATCGTTCTACAAAAGGTAAACTTGCGGGCATCCCAACCATTCATTTTGCGCGTTGGATTATTTTTAACAATCAAAAAAATGTGATGTTCCTGAGTAACTACAATGGCAATTGGGAAAATTACCTCAGTCAATTTATTGAGCAATCGGCGAGTGCCATGAACGTCACCTTCGGACAAATGGTCGGTTACCCTCAAATCAAGTGGTTTTTAGGAGGTGGCGCCCACGATGAGCAAAAGTTTAAAAAAGTGGTGCGTCAAAATCAGTACCCTAGTCAAGTGTATTACAGCGCATACCCTGATTTAACGGTTCGCAACGTGTTGAATAACTCGTATTTCCGTAAAGGACTCATTGCCAAAATGAAAGACGATGAAGCGCGCAAGGATTGGTTAAGTAGAGTGTATTAATTCCACAAACTAATCTACTGAAAATCACCAGGTAAAAATCAAGAAAATGACTCCAAAAATAGATAGATCAGATATTCAAGGCATTATTTTATATGCCTACGGACACATGGAAGCGGCTTCTTATGTGTTGCTAGAAATTGAAGATGCCGATAAATCCAAGGCTTGGTTAGGCGATATTGCCGATGAAATTACCAATGCCGCAGGAAAACGTGCAGGCTCTTGCCTTAACCTATCCCTAACCCTCAAAGGTTTGCAAAAACTGGGCTTAACGGAAGAGGTCATCAACACCTTTCCGCGGTCATTCCGCGATGGCATGACAGACAGCTTTAAAGTACGAACATTTGGCGATTTGGACTCCAGTGACCCAAACAAATGGGAATGGGGCGGTCAAGATGCCAATCAGCTCCATGTGCTGCTCATGTTGTATGCAGAAAACAACACTAGTTTGGAAAGCTTTCAAGCTGATCAGATTGCGAAAGCAGAAGCCAATGGGCTCAAGCACCTCAGAACACTCGATACGGAGCCTGAGATGCACAATACACGAAAAGAACACTTTGGCTTTACCGATGGCATTGGACAGCCCTACATTGAAGGCATCACCAAATACAAGTATCCCGATAATACCGTAAAATTGGGCGAGTTTGTATTGGGCTACCTGAATGAATACGACAAATATCCTGATGCTCCTTATATCAAAGTTGGAAATAATGGCGATCAGTACTTATCGCCTAAGCCAGATAAAGACGGGTATTTAGATTTAGGCAAGAATGGAAGTTTCTTAGTATTCCGCCAACTCGAACAACATGTCATTAAGTTTTGGGAATACATGCAAAAGGCGGCAGACGGGCAAACCCACCATGGAGAAAAAGATAACCCTATCCGTGTAGCTTCTAAGATGGTTGGAAGATGGCCTAACGGAAGTCCCTTAGCCGTATTTCCTAATGAGGAAGGGGAAATGAAAGATAAAAACCATTTTGGATATCACCATAAAGATTTAAAGGGTTTTGGCTGTCCTATCGGTTCACACTTACGCAGATCGAACCCGAGAGATGCTTTTGAAGATGACCCAGAGAAAGCCATCAAGTTTGTCAAGAAAAATCGGATTATGCGCAGAGGGCGTGGTTATGGAAAACCCATTTCAGGTGCGCTTGACAACAAAATTGATGAGGTATTGAACGCCCAGGAAGATGACACTGGCAGAGGGTTGCAGTTTTTGTGCTTTAACTCACACCTTTCTAGGCAATTCGAGTTGGTACAAGCACAATGGTTGTGTAACCCTAAGTTTTTAGGCATGTATGCGGAAGTTGATCCAATCGCTGGTCACCACGAACAATTCAATGAAGTCATTGATGGTGTGGAGACTACCGATCAGTTTAATGAGTACACCGAACCAAGCCAGCAAGTGCGGAAAAAATACTATCAAGTACCGCGATTTATTACGGTAAAGGGAGGAAGCTATTTCTTTACACCAGGAATCAATGCCATCAAATACTTGGCTGCGCTTTAATTCGTAAGATTTAACCCGCTTTTTTAAACCTTCAAGATGTTGTCTCGTAAGACTTTCTACATTTACGGGCAAAGCATTGAAGGTTTTTCTTATGCCCGCTTTTCAACCTATAACTGAATTATTACATCGTGAGATTATTCATTAACGTATTATGCCTGATTAGCCTCATTCAACTCACAAGTTGTGTGAATACGAGAATTCAAAGTCAAGCCAAAAAGCCATTTTTAAAAGAAAGCGATGGCTTTATAATTAGTGAAATTAAAGGATTACCGCCTAATCGCGGACATGCCTTTTATGAGTCTGCCAAAAATACATTTAGCAAAACCGACCTTAAAGTTCTCTATTTTCCGAAAGAACAGTTCGAATTAATGCGAAATGGCATTACTAAAGATAAACTCACAGATGTCGTCATTACTGAAGAACTGGCAAATCAGATGTATGTTGCGCTAGGTATTAAGTACTACCTTCATGTCGAAATCCTAGAACTCCCTGAAGATTATCGCTACGATAACATCACCGTTACCCTGCGATTTACCTTAATCAATTTGACAGATACCCGTCCCAGTTACCTGTTTAAAGTAAAAACAAGCTATAACAGTTGGACAAGTTTTGAGCCTGATCGAGCAAGTGTGCTGGGAATCGCTTTTCATAAAGCCATGAAAAAGCTTAGACGAGAACTCATTAAAGACTAGTGCTTCACCAAATTAAAATTGACGGGTGATCCAAGGATATACTTTCTCAATCTCTTCGTCAGAAAAATATCACGTACCTACAGGTATGTCGATGTGTCGAACCATCAATTTTTCTTTCTTGATCTTGAAAAAGTAGTATCATGCCTAACCCGTCATTTCAATATTGGTCAAGCACTAGCTTACAAAGAACCGTCTCTAAAAAACCTTTACGCCTTGAAACAACCATTTACTCCATTCCTTGTTATAGGTATGGATTTTTTCTGTTTCTTGCTGCTTGGTATCGACTACTTTTCCACCTGCATGTTTCCAATCGAAAATGCCTCCATAAAGATTGGAAACATCTTTAAAACCCATTTTTAGCAACTTTTCTGATATTTTTTCACTGCGATACCCTACCGAACAATACACCACAATCCTTTTATCCTTCGGGATAGCATCTACATATTTCTTTTTAAAGGTGTTGTAACCCACCCATTTTGCATTGGGAATATGACTCACCTGAAACTCATTCTTTTCACGTGCATCTAAGTAAATGATATCGGTCGAGTTCATCACCTCCTTTGCCTTCACCTCTTTCACAGAATGAGCAAGTAAGCCTTGTAACATTTGATCGAACTCTTGTTGTTGCTTGCTCGTTTGGGCAAAACTAAGGGGACCAATCAATACCAAAGAAAACGCAAGAAATAGTTGACGGATCATGTGAATAAGCATCATAATTGGAATTAAAGTAACTTTATAAGTTTGTCTAAGAGACTTATTTGGAAATAATTATTATTGATAACAGTCTCTAAAATATGCATTTCCAAACCAGCAGTTCTCATTTTGTAAAAAACAATTAAAAATCTGTCATTTTGAGCTTGCGAAAAAACTAAAAATTGTGCGTTTTTTATCAGTCAAGCTAGCTATTTAGTTCCTTCCGTTCCATGTTGGACAAGCTCGAATGCGAGCCCAGTCGAATGCGAGCCCAGTCGGGATGACAACCAAAAATACAAAGTGAGAATAATTGCTGTTTCCAAACACATCTTATTAGACAAACTCAATCATAAAACTATTTTTACCGCTAAAAAGTGCAATTCAGCTGCCTAAAAATGTTCCTTTTAGCGTTTAATGTATTATAAAAGCGATAGATTCAGTTTCACCTACTATGCCATCATGAGATACCTTTTCACTACCTTCCTGATATTCATCGTCTTTCCTACGATTGCTCAAGTCAATATTTTTAAAGCAACAGATGGGTTATACGGTTTAAAAGATAAATCGGGTGAACTATTAAGTAAACCTGTTTATTCCATGATTTTTCCGTTTTCTGAAGGATTAGCCATTGCCATTCGAGCTGGAAAGTACGGTTACCTCAACACACAAGGCCAAGAACAAATTCCTTGTACTTATACTGCTGCTTGGGATTTCAAAAAAGGTTTAGGGAAAATATGTATGGATTGTGCATTTGATTTTAACGAAGGCGAATGGACAGGAGGGAGATGGGGTTTCATTAATCAAAAAGGGCAAGTAATTATCCCGATTCATTATCAATCAGCAGGCGACTTTAGTCCAGAAGGCTTAGTCATTGTTGAAAAAGCCAATCAATATGGATTTGTAAACCATCAAGGCCAAGAAGTAATTACCACGGCTTATGACCAAGCAAGAAGCTTTTCCGAAGGCTTAGCAAGTGTTCAAAAAAATGCAAAGTGGGGATTTATAAATACGGCAGGAGTACCCGTCATTGCCCTAAAATATGATAACGTAGGCAGTTTTTCCGAAGGTTTAACAGGCGTGTCAATCAATGGAAAATGGGGATTTGTAAACCAACGAGGTAAAGAGATTGTATCACCCACTTACGAACAAGTGGGCAGCTTTGAGCAAGGTTTAGCGATGGTGAAACAACACAAAAAATACGGTTTTATTGATAAAGCGGGAAACCAAGTGATCAAAGCCCAATTTGATGAAGTATGGGGATTTTCTAAAGGATCGGCAAAAGTAAGAGTAGGCGGAGTGGGCAACCCAAAGTATGGCTTTGTTAGTAGCTCAGGAGATATGCTTGTCCCTGCCAAGTATGACGGCTTAAGCGATTTTTCTCATGAAGAAGGCATTGCCCGTACCAAAGTTGGAGGAGGCTACGGGTACATCTCCAAAACAGGCAAAACCATTGCCGCCCCACAATTTCAAGATGCCGGTCTGTTTAAAGAAGGTCGTGCCAAAGTAAAAAAAGAAGGTAAATGGGGATTTGTAGACGAATCGGGAGAGCTAATTATTCCTGTAGACTTTGATGAAGTAAGTGATTTTGTAGATGGTAAAGCGAAGGTAAGCCAAGATGGAAAAACGTTCTTTATCGATATTGAAGGAAAACCCATCACAATAGATTGGGAAGCAGACACAACAGATGCCCCTATTGAAACATATCAACCGCTAAAAGCCCAAAAGATTTTGTTTCAAGTTGGTAGAACCTATTTTGATTGGGTTGGAGAATTGAAAGATGGATTAGCCAAAGTTAATATCGATGATCGTTGGGGCTACATTGACAAAGCAGGAAATATTGTGATCCCTTTACAGTATCATGGCATAGAAGATTTTGATGCCTCTGGCTTAGCCAAAGCATGCCAAGGTTGTAGCTACGACATTGGTTCCGATGAAAATGGCGAGTCAATCGATACTTGGGTAGAGGGCAAATGGGGATTAGTCAACCAAAAAGGAGCGGAAATCATTCCTTTAATTTACGATAAAATAGAATTGGTCGATTCTTCCGTGTATTATGTAAAAAAAGACAAGCACTGGGGAATTATCAATCTACATGGAGAATACCTATTTGAGCCCAAATTTAATTGGATAGAACTCAAAGAAAACCAAAGCGTTAAGGTATTACACAACCAAAGGTGGGGCTTACTCAATGCCGCTTACGAGCAAGTGATTCCCTGCGAATACAATGCCCTCTATTTTCTGACCGACACCTGGTTATATGCACGCAAACTTGATCAAGTTGGTGTGTTAAATCAGCAAGGAGAAACCGTTATTCCATTCATCTACGAAGAAATCCATCCCGTTACCTCAGGGCTACTCCCTGTAAAAAAAGAAGGCAAATGGGGTTATGTAAACTCAAGCAACCAAGCCATTATCCCAATCATTTACGACACCGTAGAACCATTTGAATCAGGAAAAGCCAAAGTCAGTCTCAAAGGCGATGAATTTTACATCAACACGAAAGGTGAAGAAATAAAATAATCCAGAATTCCGCCAACCCAACGAATGGTACCAAATATTCCCCGCCAAACCTTCTGCAATTGCAGCACTATAAGTTTGAGGCACATAATAGGCCTTAACCAATTCGA
>JBMYQA010000251.1:0-9240 GCA_049600855.1 Flammeovirgaceae bacterium
GGAGTAAGTGCTGATCCAAAAGCATGGGAATATGAATTGGAATGGGTATTTGTCGATCAATACGAAATGGAAGTGGACGGTGGATTTCGCGAAGAATATCCTGACATGACACCGGCTCAAGCGTTTGAGTACAAGGAACCTGTACGCATCACCCTTGATCCGAATAAAGAGCTTTCTAATTATGTGCATGAACTCAATTATCCGAAAGGAATGGTCTATTACCGCCTACGGGCCGTAGGCCGACTCTCGGAAAGTTATCCGAATCAAGCGGTTTACAGCAATTGGGTAATTGCCACGGCATTTCACACAGACGGGGATGAGTTGGAAGGTGGCGGTATTACGACCGATTTTGAAACCAATCGATCCTGGCAGGTGGTAACCACTTTTGCCGAAGATGCCAAGAGCAAAAAAGTAGCCACTTACTTCGATGGTCGATTAACGCCTCGTCAATCCATTGTTAACCTCAATACTGACGAACAAGTGTTGGTGCAAGAGTCATTTTACGATCACATGGGGAGGGCTGCACTGAATGTGCTCCCCACGCCAATTCCTAGTAATTCCTTAGGATTTCAGAAGAATTTTAATCCTTTTGAGCTGGGCGTAGATGCGACTGAGCCTAAACAATTATTTGATAATCAATCGAATACTACTGCCATTACCTTATCAACTACAGGTAAAGGAGCGGGCAATTATTATTCAGCAAACAATCCCAATTTATTGAATGCTGACGACATCAATAGACACCATCAGTATATTCCCGATGCGGAAGGTTTGGCGTACACCCAAGTAGAATACATGAACGATGGAACGGGCAGGGTAAAACGCAGTAGTGGGGTAGGGAAGATCTTTGCGCTTGATGGCCAGCATACGACCAATTATTACTATGCAACCCCCACTGAAACTGAGCTAAAACGCTTATTTGGAAGTAATGTAGGCCAAGCAGTTTACTATAAAAAGCAAGCTGTGAAAGACCCCAACGGTCAAATTTCCATCTCTTACCTAGATCCTGCGGGACAAGTAATTGCCACTGCTTTGGCGGGGGCTAGCCCAACGAACTTGGAGGAGTTGGCATCGAGCAAGGCTTTAGAAGGACGAGATGCCATACAGGTAGATTTGACTGCGAATAACTACATCGACAACATCAACCACACGAGCACCATCACGGCAAGCATCATGAATGTGGATTACAATGTAGCTTATAATTTTGTGTATGATTTAACGGGTGCTGTTACCGCACTAGATGCATCATCCATCTGTGCTACTTGTGAGTACGAGTTAAAAATTACATTGCAACAAACTGCCTCTGGAGGCTTGGCTACACAAGCCATTGCACTGACAAAAGTGGGTGAGGTCAATGGAATCTTTACCGATCTTTCCACGGCAACGGAGCTTCATTTTATCATTAAAGGAAGTGAGGTGGCCGCATGTGCTGCGGGAACATTAGCATTGGCATTTCAAGCAACATTGCCAGAACCCGGAGTCTATCAATTGAAAAAAGAATTGAGCTTAGTTTCGGGTGGGCTGAAACGTTTACGAGAAATCATTCAAGAATCTTCAACAGCCTATGCTGCTGAAGTAAACGCCATTAGTGAAGTAGGAGGTGTTGTAGATAACTTGTTTGATTTCAGTGGGTTAACGCCTGAGTTTGATGAAACGGAAGAGGCTACCGAGTTCAAGCCTGCTGATTATTGCGAAGGAATCATGCAACAAATGTTAGCAGAGGTAGAGCAAGGACTTTATGAAACGTTGGAGGCGCATCCAGCAAAATGTCATTACGATGCTTGTGTAAAAAACCTAAGTAGTGATGAATTTGATCAACGCTTACATGAAGAAAGGTCTTGGGTGAATGCTGTTGGTAATTTATTTGAAAATGCTTATCCAGCAGATCCGTATTTTTCATCAGGATTGGATGGCGAAAATCACCACGATGAGTTGAAAGCTCAATTAAGTGCCATTACGATTACCTTAGAGAATGGCGATGCGTTTCAGGCAACGATTGATGACTTGATTGACTACAACACGACCATTGCTGAATTGCAAATCACAGGTTCTGAATTAGCGAGTGAAAATGGAAAAAACGCCTTATACATCGAGGTGATTAATGGAACTCCAAAACTACTGACAGTCTCCGATGATATTGATCGTAAAAAATGGGAATTATATCGGTCATTTTACTTGCGGGAAAAAACCTTTTTAAAAGCTGCATTAGCAGAAGCGAATGGTTGCAACTATTCGGCCGAAATTGCCCACATCATCCCCGATCCAAGGGTTTCGTTAACCTATGACATCAATGAAACTTACAGCGGTTTAGGAGACGCATTGGAATATTTCGAACCAGATGTAGAAGCACAAGCCTTGGCAACATTATCCGTAATTCTTTCTCAAATGGAAGCGGATGGCGAGTGTATGCGTATTCCCCAAGAAGGAGATGCGGATTATAATGAGTTATTGGGTTATTTGGTAGCTTATTTCGAAAGTAGAGCACCAGGGAATTTTTTAGGAGCCATCTATGAGGCTGATTTAACGAAAGCAATGAATACGCTAACTAGTGGTTCAGACTGTAATAGCGCCCTGTGTAATTTGATTGTAAAGCTTCAAAACATGTGTAACGAAAGTGCAGATGCGATTACTAGCTTAGGTCAGTTAACAGTGGCCAATTGCCCTGAACCCATTGTATTTCAAACCATCCCCAAACCTGCTTTTGGTTTTTACACTACTTTTGGTCGTGTCAACACAGCAGGAACTGCCAAGCTACAAGCACTGAATGGAGATATGACCATAGAGGCGTGGGTAAAAAATGGCAGCGATAGCGAAACGAGCTTAACCACTCGGCCTATTTTCTCATTAAAAGGAGTCGGTAATGCAGGGAATATCGGGCCTGAGTTTGGCTTAACAGGCAACGATTTGTATTTCGAGTTCGAAGCTGGCAGTCGAGTGACGGCAACACCTCCAGCAGCATTGAGTTTAGGAGATGGAACTTGCCGCCATGTAGCCGTAGTGATTCACGGCAATAACTTGACATTTTATGTAGATGGGGTAGCGGTTAGTTCACCAGTAACGATTACCGCTAGCTCGTGGGAAAGTCTTGCCAAAATGCAAGCTTGCCTTGGCGGGAAAGATTTGGGGCAAACTGGAGAAAACCGTCAGCTACTTTCTGCACAAATGCAAGAAGTTCGCATCTGGAATCGCGCCTTAGCTGTGAATGAGCTCGGTTTTAATGATGCCACCAAGCTTCCTTCAAATGATGACGAGCTTGTCGCTTGGTGGCCTTTAGATGAAGGCGATGGGAGCATGTTTTTAGACAAACAAGGCACTGCGCATAGTGATGTTGACTTAGTAGGTTGTGACCATACAGAAACCATCACTGAAGAAAGTAGTGATACGAATTTGGGAATTAATCCAGCTATCACATGCACTACCTTGGGTGAATTGCCTACCACATCATGGAGCGGCTGGTCAGCTGAAACAGGAGCTGGTTTGGCTACTTGGAGTACCAATGCTATGGGGATCGGTACGTATCGGAACTGTGCTGATAACAACAATGGTGGAGGCAGCAACACTACAAACTGCCCTCATTCAGCGCGATTAGTGAGTCCTTGCTTCGATATTCCTGCATCGGGAGCTGTGGTGTTAAATTTTCAATATGCCATTACCGATCAGGACGCGAGTGATGGAACTGCCAGTATCAGTTTACAGATTGCCACAAATAATAATGAGTGGCTAGCCTTAGAAAGCAGTACGTTAATGGGAAGTGGAAATTATTCAAAATCGCTAGCAGGCTATGCAGGAGAGCGTGTGAAGCTTCGGTTCATTGCCAACCTTCATGGCAATAGTAATATCAACCTCAGCGATTTAGAGATTACAGCACCTCCCGCCAATGACGAACAAAATTGTCATGTGGTGTGGTTTCAATCAAGTTGTTTGGATCAGACCATTGAGTATTGCCCATTGAATATGGATAATGTGACACAGATTGTAGGTGGAGAAGGCTCAGATTATGTGTTTAGTTTTGATTTAGACTCACTTAGTACAGCAAATGAGGCATTAGAAGCTGCAGTAGAAATCGAAGAAATCAAACTAAGAACGGAAGACGTGCTGAACGAACATGTGACTGGTTTAATCAATGAATATTACAACGACTGCTTTGGTGGTGATTTGCGTGAAAGTTTAACGTATTCATATACCTTAAAGGAATATCACTATACTTTATACTACTATGATCAGGTAGGAAATTTAGTACAAACGGTGCCGCCTCAAGGTGTGAATCCGCTTACCAAAGAGGAACTTGAAGGGACAACAGTGGTAGAGCCGAAGCATGGGTTAAAAACACGTTATGCCTACAACTCGCTGAATCAATTGGTATGGCAACGTACACCAGATGCAGGGGTTACCCAGTTTTGGTACGATGAGATTGGCCGAATTCGCCTATCGCAACATGCGGAGCAAGCCATCAGAGGATATTATTCATACACCAAATACGACAAGCAGGCTCGCATAGTAGAAGTAGGTGAAATGCAAGGAATGTTGAGTTCAAACCTGAATGATCGTCCAGAAGCATTGCCCGCACTGGCGCAGCTACTTACCAAATTTGACGACTTGAACTTCCCAAGCGAAGGAGCAGGCTATGTCTTAAATGATCGAACCATCACACATTACGATGATGCAAACGGCTTACCAACAGCAGCTACTGAATTCACACAACAGAACTTACGAGGGCGCATCGCTTGGACACAAGTAATGGATCACTTGACTTTGCCAACAGGTGAAAAAGATGATGCCTTGCTGCTGACCCGTTACAGCTACGATCCTCATGGCAATGTAGAAAAACTCTTGCAAGAAATAGATGCTGAAGAATTATTCAAGCGAGAAACACATTACGAGTACGACTTAATCAGTGGCAATGTGAATTACGTGCATTTCCAACCCGATGGCGTGGATGAATTCATTCATCATTACACATACGATGCGGATAACCGCATTCAAGAAGTGTATACTTCGGTGGATGGCTATGTGTGGGCGAATGATGCTACTTATCACTATTACGCACACGGGCCATTGGCGCGGGTAGCATTGGGAGAATATGAGGTACAAGGGCTAGATTATTACTACACACTCCAAGGTTGGATTAAAGGCGTGAATATGCCTGGCCAAAATCCTGCGGAAGACCTCGGTTTAGATGGACATGCCACAGGCGCACATAATCGCATTGCCAAAGATGCTTTTGCTTACCAATTGGGCTATTTTAATGGCGATTACAAAGCCATTGGCGCTTCTCTCTGGGCAGGCACACAGCAATTGTGGGATGGCAATGGAAGTACGCAACCGTTATTGGATAATGTCAACTATACCCGAACAGCAGATGTGCCTACAGGCAACACCCATGCTCGCGAGAGCATTACTGCTGGAGATGATGTGAGTTTGGTATTTACAGGAACAGGAGCAGCCGAGCGTTACAGTTTCCATGCAGGACGATTCATTGAGTTGCGCCCTGGTTTTGAAGCTGGTGGAAATGTGTTTTTAGAAGGAACTCCCTTGTTTGTAGAGGAAGGAGGAACAGGTGATGATGAGCCACGTCCATCCTTGTACAATGGCAATATTGCTTGGATGACGACCGACTTGACTAAATTTGGAAGTCATGGGGTACAAAACATGTCTTACCGTTACGATCAGCTCAACCGAATTGTGCGGGCAAGAAGCTACCAACACGATGGAACAGGTTGGCTCAAAATTAATAAAGCTTACGATACGGATTATCAGTACGATGCTATGGGTAACTTAATGGCCTTGCAGCGCTACAATGGCAATGGTCAACTCATGGACCAGCTGACGTATCACTACAAAACAGGCTATGATGCAGGACATGGAAGTGCCGATCACGAAACACGTCTCAACCGATTAAGTCATGTGGTAGATTGGAGTAAAGCGGCAACCACTCCTGATTACCTACCTTGGGAAACAGCTAGCAATAAGCCTTTGGTGCGTAAAGATGCCTTCTATTTCGATTTAGCGACAGAAAATCCGCGAGAATTCAACTACGATAACGATGCCCCAGCAATCGGAGCTGGCGTGGTGACCGATAAGGACCTTTCTTCACAAGCCGAAGGAAATTATACTTACGATGCGATTGGTAACCTCATCGCTGATGCTTCTGAAGGGATTACCGACATCCAGTGGACGGTATACGGCAAAGTGCGCAAAGTGACCAAAACCGATGCAGATGGACGTACTAGCTTTGTCATCTATAATTACGATGCCACGGGTAATCGTGTGCGCAAACGCGTATTCAAAGCCAATGAAGTAGGCGGTTATTACACGCCAGTAGACACCCGCTACTACCTTAATGCGGGAGGCAATGTGATGGAAGTGGTTAGTGTACGCCAACAAGAAAATGAAAGTGAGGTTGAACTGAGAAAAGAATTCCCCATTTACGGCAGTCAACGACTGGGTTACTACCGCGCTACGGAAATCATCAGTGCCAATAGCACCGAAACCAAAGGCATCGCCCAAGGGCAGCATGCACTAGGTCACAAGCAATACGAACTCAGCAACCACCTTGGCAACGTATTGACCGTGATTACAGACAACAAAGATGCCGTTTGGGAAGGCGCAAGCTTTACAGGTTATGCAGCGCGAATTGCATCCGCCACAGACTACTACCCATTCGGCCTAGCCATGGATGGAAGAACATTTGAAGATGAGCGTTACCGTTATGGGTTTAATGGTCAGGAAGTCGATAATGATGCTTTTGAAGGTGCTACTGTGTTTAAATACCGAATTCATAATCCTGCAATTGGTAGGTTTTTAAGTGTTGATCCTTTAGCCGATGAGTATCCATGGAATAGTACTTATGCATTTGCAGAAAATAGAGTGATTGATGGAATCGACTTGGAGGGTTTGGAATATTTAAATGCTTCTAAAGTCAATGATTATAATGAGTTACCAAAATTTGACGTTGAAGGTAATCTTAGTAGAGGAGAAAAAAATGTTCATGAAAATACAGATGGAACATTTAATTTTTCATATGGAGGTAAAAGTTATTCTAATATAGAAAAAGTAAAATATGATGGAGGGGAATATTTTAATATCGGAGAACATGCTTATAATGGATGGGGAGAGAAATCAACAGAATGGATATATAATTCCGTAAGCCCAACTCTAAATAGCAAGAATTGGGAGGCTTATGCTTATGGTGCTACATGTGGTATGTTTGGTAATTGTGCAGCTGCAGCAGCAAAAACTGTACAAAATGCAACAGGAAAATTGCCAGGCCATTTTTGGTTAGATAAACACAATGAACTTCAAATATATTCTGAACATTATGGTTTAGTGAGTGATCAAACCAAAGAAAAAGGATTAGATGCTCTTCATATTCAATTGGAAAAAGGGAATCCAATTATGGTTGGAATAGATTATGAACGAAAACCAGCTTCTAATCCTCTAAATAAAGGAACAGATTGGACAACGGATCATTATGTAGTTATTTACCAAAGAGGGAAGGACAAAAATGGAGTTTATTTTCAATTTACAGAGAATGTTGCTAATAATAACGTGAAACTTGGAATGGCTAAATATTTAAAGTTTTATTTACAAAGTGATGGAACTTTAAGAACAATTAATTCAAAAGCATCCTATAACAACACAATTTACAGAGTTACTCAAATAAGGCCAGTAAAATAGAGTTTATAACTCCAGTCCCACTAGCACAAGTCTTCTCGTAAGAGTTGACTTGTGCTTAAACATAAAAACAGTCTCCAGACTGACGAGCTTATCCGCTTGTGCTCACTTATAATGATTGAGCGATTGTAGCCGAGTAAATCTAACAGAGCAAGCAGAAAAAGCACCTCATTAAATCAGATGATTGATGAGGTGCTTTATCGTAAAATACCTGACGTTTCATTGACCATCAAAAACATGCAAAGAAAGTAACGTGAACCTATCCTTTTCTGTAGGAAATCCATTTACATAACCACTCATGAGCTAGCAAGTGCTTACCAGTTATATAAAAAACTAAACACTTGGTTAGTGAAGACTCACCAATTGTGAAATGCTTGTTTTTTCGTACAAGTGAAGCCCATATACTTGTAAGCAGTTCGAGTATGCAATGAACGTAGCGCGTTTACATACTCAATTTAACTCAAGCGATTTTTTACTGTTAACTTTCTAATAATGAATAAGTTATTTTTTGTCATCCTCATCGTTATGGGGAGTGTGGTTGCCGCACAAGCACAGCGAAAAGAAGTGGAAAAAGATTGTTGGACTTCTTTTACACAAGCTATTGACGTTTCCCATATTAAGCAAAAAACAAAGTTCCGCGTTTCTGCTTATGTAAAGGTGGAAGGCAATGACCAATACACATTGGCTGGGGTTTGGGCTAGGGTGGATACGGCTAAAACAGGCTCATCCTTTTTTGATAATATGGATGATCGGCCCATTAGATCTCGTCGTTGGCGCAGGTATATGGTAGAAGGGGAGATGGATGACCGAGCCGATAAGGTGTATTTTGGTGGGTTATGCAAGTATGGAGGTAAATTTTATTTCGACAAGTTTGAGTTTCAACTGCAAAATAAGAAAGGCGAATTTGAAACGATTCCGATTAAAAATCATGACTTTGAGGAAACCGTAAGTAACAATACGATACCTGGCTGGATGGAAGGAATTCGTGCGGATTTACAGGTACGTGTGCTTACTTACGATTACGCGAGTACAGATGATGCTGTGGAAGGAAATAAAGCATTAATGATAGATGGCACTAGAGCAGAGGCGGATTTAACTTACCTGATTGGCCCGATTGATGGCTACACACCTCAAATTGGGGCAATGGTGAGCATGTTGACGAATGTAACGAATGAACTGGAGTACCTGGTGAAAAATTTGAGTCAAGAAGAAATAGATTGGTTATTTGATGAAAAAGCGAATTCAATTGGAGCGATAATCATGTATTTGATTGCCGTAGAAGATGCTTATCAACTCTATACGTTTGAGAATAGAAGACGCACTGCTGAAGAGCGTGAAAAATGGAGCGCTGCCATGAAATTAGGTGACGAAGGACGCGAAAAGTTTAAAGGAAAACCCATTTCATATTACCTAGAACAGTACCGAGAAGTGAGGGCAAAAACCTTAGCAGAGCTTAAAAAGCGTGACGATGAGTGGTTTAAACAAGCTTTAAGGCCAGATGCCTTACACAATAATCATTATTGCTGGTTTGCCATGACGGGACTAATCTCTAACTATATCGGACAA
>JBMYQA010000252.1:0-9237 GCA_049600855.1 Flammeovirgaceae bacterium
TATTACCCTTACTGTTTGAGCTATACGGGCAATCGCTTAGTGAGCACGAGCAAACGATACATGATGAGCTCCACGAGTTGGCAGCTTATTTGGAAGAAGCCCATATTAAACATGAACAAAAAGAATTGCTCGAAGCCACAGCAGAACTCACTTCTTCCGATTTTGATGGTGCTTGTAAACATATGGCGGAATATCGAAAAATGCTCAGTTCGTTTTTGAAGAAGATTTAGTTGCTGCTAACTCTTGCATAATTTTCACTCCAGAAGAGGTGCCTAAACGATCGGCGCCTGCTGTAATCATGTCTAGGGCAGTCGCTAAAGATCGGATACCGCCTGATGCTTTTACGCCAAGTGCGTCACCTACCACTTCGCGCATCAGTTTGATGTGTTCCACTTTGGCTCCTTCAGGGGCAAAGCCTGTGGAAGTTTTCACAAAATCAGCACCTGCATCTTTACAAAAGGTACATGCTTCCCGAATTTCGTCCATACTCAAGTAGGCCGTCTCTAAGATCATTTTAATGGGCTTTTGGAATTCATGAGCCAATTTTGCAAATTGTGCCACCTCAATTTTCGCCCAACCTTGAGAATCCGATTTAAAAGCGGTCATATTCATGACAATATCCAATTCATCTGCACCATCTTGAATGGCACGTTGAATTTCGGCCACTTTCACATGCGACATGTTATAGCCTAGTGGAAAACCGATTACAGTAACTACTTGTACATTCGTTTGACTTAAATCGCGTTTCACTTTTTTTACCCAATAAGGCGGTACACAAACTCCGTGAAAGTTATATTCAACGGCTTCTGCTACCAACTTTTCCACATCGCGTTGTGTTAAGGTTGGTTTGAGATTGGTATGTTCAATATAAGTAGGTAAATCTTGTATGGACATGGAAATAAAAATTAAAGGTTGTTGATCGCTCTTTTCTTAAATGTTAAAGGCACGATTGTTCTATTACAGAAATATCGTGCCTCTAAATAAAAAATTCAAACAGGCTCTTAGGAAAGAACACTTTTAGCATTCATCAATTCTTCAATTTCTTCTACTTCAATAGGAATATCGCGCATTAAATCGAATGGAGCATCTTCGGTGACAACAACATCATTCTCAATACGAACACCTAATCCTTCTTCTAAAATATAGATACCTGGTTCAACAGTAAATACCATTCCTGGCTCTAGTTTGTGGTAATTACTTCCATAATCGTGTACATTTAAGCCAAGGTGATGCGAGTTATTGTGCATGTAATACTTCTTATACAATGGTCGCTTAGGATCTTGTTTGGCTACATCATGCTTGTCTAACAAACCTAAACCTATCAACTCAGATTCCATGATTTTACCCACTTCTTGCTGGTATTTTAGCAATTCCACCCCTGGACGCAACATATTCATTGACTCTTTGTGCACACGCAAAACAGCATTATACACATCCTTTTGACGCGGGCTAAAACGTCCATTTACAGGAATGGTACGTGTTAAGTCGGCATTGTAATTGGCATACTCCGCTCCAAAGTCCATGAGCAAAATATCTCCATCTTTACACTGCTTCGAATTTTCAATGTAATGCAGCACACATGAACTTGCTCCAGAACCGATGATTGGCTCATAGGCAAAACCTCTTGATCGACTTCTGATGAATTCATGCAAAATCTCCGCTTCGATTTCGTATTCCCAAACACCAGGCTTTATAAAATCTAAGATTCTTCTAAAAGCATTATTCGTAATGTCACAGGCTTTTTGGAGTAACGCAATTTCTGTTTCCGACTTAATTGCCCGAATTTTATGCATAATTGGCGCTACACGTGTATAGTTGTGTAAGGGATACACTTCCATACACCACTTTCTGAAGCGGTCTTCCCTCGTTTCAATATCGACTCTTTTACCAATACGAAAATGCTCATTGGTATTGAGGTAAACATTTTCTGCATAGATCATTAAGCTGCGGAATACCTGCTCAAAGTCTTGCACCCAGTAAATGGACTCAATACCAGATAGCTCTCGCGCTTCTTCTTTTGTAAACTTGGCACCTTCCCAAACCGCAATGTGCTCATTCGTTTCTCTTAGAAATAGCACTTCCTTATGTTGCTCATTTTGAGCGTCGGGATAAACCACGAGAATACTTTCTTCTTGGTCTATTCCAGTTAAATGAAAAATGTCTGTATGTTGTACAAATGGCATGGTGCCATCGGCACTAGTAGACATAATATCATTAGAATTAAAAACAGCTATTGAATTAGGCTTTAAATGCTCCACTAACCGTTTTCTATTGTTGATAAAAAGTTGTTTATCGATTCGTTCGTAACGCATAACTAATCGTTATTTATAATGGGTAATCAGGTATTCAACACCTTGGCGCTCTTTTTGCGCTAGCGTGGGTGATAAGATACCTATAGGTTCAAAAAGATCAAATTTTTAGTTAATATTTGACATTATTCGGAAAAAATTACATAAAATGGAGCTCCACTAGTGTAATCTTCCTCCATTTTCAATCCAAAAATGGTTATATTTCTAATGTAATAAAAATTGTTGATGTTATTCTCCAAGTTTTTCAACAGTCAAACTTTAACAATACCAATCCTAGTCTAACTTAAACAATTACTATGAGCCGAATATGCCTAATAGTACTGCTTTGCTATGTATTCCCACTTGATGCCCAAGATGCTAAGTATTGGATACTACTCAAAGACAAAGACGAGCAAAACTACAACTATCAAGAGCACCTCAGTCCGCAAGCCATTGAAAACCGAAAGCGTCTGAATATCCCCTTACACCAATACTCAGACATCCCAATTAGCCATGATTATCTACAAAAACTCACATCTGAAGGAATTCAGCCAATTGTGAAGTCTAAATGGCTCAATGCCATATCTGCTGATCTTACTGCCGATCAAATCAAATGGTTGAAGCAGCAGTCTTTTGTGAAACGCATTGTACTCATCGATCGCCGTTTTAAAGTATTGGAATTTAACCCTTGGGAAAACCTCAGTTATGCCACTGCAATTTCCCAAATGGAGCCTGACGCGTTCCAAAAATTAAAATTGAATGGAAAAGGTGTAACCATTGGCGTAATTGATGCTGGATTTTACGACAGCCATCGCAGAAGAAGTTTGTCAGAAGTGCTTGCAGAAAATCGAGTTTTAGGTGTACGCGACTTCGTTAATCCTAAAAATAAAGAGCTGTTTCGCAAGCCTGAAACTGCATCTGATTCGCATGGTACACGCGTGATGGAAATGATTGCAGGCAGACGACTGAGTAACTCCAAGCAATATGGCTTAGCCACCCATGCCTCTTTTTATTTAGCCCGTACAGATGATGGGAATAACGAATTTAGGGGCGAAGAGGATTATTGGATCGCCGCTATGGAATGGATGGATAGTTTAGGCGTAAGAATCATTAATACTTCCTTGGGCTATTCCTTAGGATTTGATAATCCAGATGAAAACTACAAACCCGATGAAATGGATGGTAAAACCGCACTCATTAGCCAAGCAGCACAAATTGCGGTAGATGAAAAAGGGATTTTACTCATTGTTTCGGCAGGAAATGAAGGGTTAGACCCTGACTGGAAGGTGGTATCTGCACCTGCTGATGCAAAAGGCGTAATGTCTGTTGGCGCAACCAACCGTTCGGGTAGTAAAGCGCCTTACAGCAGCATTGGGCCATTGAACTTAGGCTACCTTAAGCCCAATATATCGTGCTATTCGGCTGATGGCACTTCTTTTTCCGCTCCCGTAATTACAGGTTTTGCAGCGTGCTTGATGCAAAAAGATCCTTATGCTACAAATAAAAAAATTGCCCAAATTATTGAACAATCTGCTTCTTTATATCCTTACGGAAATAACTACATCGGCTATGGCATCCCTAAGGCAGCAAAGGCCATTAATTTAATCAATGGTAAAACAATAGAATCAAGTATTACGGAAAAATTAGCCAAAGGAAAAGATCAAGTGATTCTAAAGACGAAAAATAATAAAGAGCATGGCCATGCTTTAGTGTTCCACAAATCGAATGATACGCAAGTAGTTCGAGAGCAATATGTGCGCATTAGTAAAGGAAAAATTAAATTGAAAAGGCCCAAACGCACGAATAAAAGTACGGTCGTAATTAGTGATATGGAAGGATTTGAAGTTACCTGGAATTAGCCAAGGAATTATGCGATAAACCCCAACAGCAGCTTTGCTCTTGGGGTTTATTTTTGCCATTTTAGTACCTGATCATCTTCATGCAATCATCCCTTTAGCCCATGAATCGAATTAAATCCAATTATATATTTCAAGTCATTTCTTGGGTTATTGTGTATAACCTCTTTGGGATTCCCATGTATTTCATGCTCCAAAACTTTCCTGAGAAAATGGCCGAGCAACAAATGGATACTGGGTTCACAGAAACGGTAATCACCAATTCCATTTGCGGCTTAGTTATCGGTTTACTCATTGGCAGCATCGATATAATGATCCAAAGAATCCTTAAGCAAAAGCATTCGTTTAAAAAAATGCTTTTAGTTAAAAGTAGTATTTATACGATTACATTTATCTCCTTTGCCACCATTTTTGGATTACTCTGGCAATACTCTCAAAAGGATCTCTCCTTCACAGGAGCCATTCAAGAAATTCAAACTTCCTTCGCGCTGAATATCATTATCGCGTATATCTTGCTCAATATCATGGCGAGTATTCTCATTAGTTTTATTAGTCAGCTCAGTGATATTGCAGGAAGAGAAAAGCTACTTCCTTTATTGGCAGGCCATTATTATGCTCCACGAGAAGAACAGCGCGTATTTATGTTTCTTGATTTAAGATCATCTACCACCATTGCAGAACAACTCGGTCATGTGCTATTCAGTCAATTAATTCAGGATTGTTTTCATGATTTGAACCAAGTGATTGGTAAATACAAGGCATTCATTTATCAATATGTTGGAGATGAAGCGGTACTCACTTGGCGACACGAAGATGGACTGAATAACTTGAATTGCCTGCGGGTGTTTTATGCTTATCAGGAAGCATTAAAAAGCCGAGCTACATATTATCAAAGTAAGTATGGCCACGTTCCGGAGTTTAAAGCGGGGGTGAATATCGGAGATGTCATGGTGGCTGAAATTGGCGAAGTAAAAAAGGAAATAGCCTTTCATGGCGATGTATTAAACACTGCCGCAAGAATTCAAGGACTTTGCAATGAGTATGGACAAAACCTGCTCATCTCTGAATTTTTGGAAGAACAATTAAATCGAGAGCAATCCTTTTCACGAGAATGCCTTGGGGAAATGGAGCTCAAAGGACGAGTAGCACCAGTAAAAGTATATGGAATTCGTGACTTTGCGCTGAATTAAGTAAGTGTTGGAGACTGTCCAAAACTGTTTAGACAGCCTCTTACCATCTATATCTTGTGTTATAGTGCAAATTAAAGCACCCTTCTTGCTTCTATAAAAATCGACTTCCAGTAAGCAGAATAGAGGTCATCTAAGCGTACTCCTTTACTCGAGGAGGTATGAATAAAAATCACTTCTTTGGGGCCTTTTACCTCGTGGACTAACCCAACGTGCGTGACCTTTCTTCCTCCAGGGAAAGTAAAGAATACCAAATCCCCTTTTTGGATATTTGCTATTTTAATCCGTTTGCCAGAATGAATCTGATCTCTAGTCGAACGAGGCAAGTTAATATTGATTTTCTTATACGATTGTAATACTAAACCTGAGCAATCAATTCCTCTTTTACTCAGCCCACCCATTCGATGAGGTGTGCCTATATAGCTATTGGCTTCTTGCACCACCAATTCAACTTGATTAAATACTGGTGCAGGTGCTTCTTCAACAGGATCAATTTCCACTGTTGTTTCCTCTTTAACTGGTTCCTCTTTTACCACTACTACAGGCTCATCTGTTTTAATGGGATAGGTGGGCTTCCTGATCACCACTGTGGGCTTCGTAGCACAGGAAATCAGGAGTAAACCAATGAATAGTATGGCGAAACGCTTCACCCAATACGTAATTCCAAAAGACCTTTTCATGTTATTCTAGTTTAAGTGTTAAAGTGGAGTAGGTAAACTTAGACAAAACCTAAGCCATAATAGACAGTTTGCATTTTGTTAAGTTATTATTGGCTTTCATGAAGTTGCCACCCGACTCTTCTACAAAGATATTTCTTCCAACACTTTCCTCAAAATATGGCCTTGCGCTCATTATTGCACTACTAATCGTCCAATTTTAGTTTCTCCATCTATTGTAATGCGATAGATATACACGCCTGCTTCTACAGATGCTACCGATAGAAATTCACGATCGGAAAGGAGCCTTTTCTCTTTTAGCAAGCGACCTGCTTGATCGTAAATTTGTAGGGTCGCTTGGCTATCAATTAAGGTCTTTGTGAAAATGGCTAAATCTCCACCCTGATTTACGGGATTGGGAAATACTAACACGGGTAAGTTATCTGATAAAAAGAATATTGAAGTAGGGTCTGATACCACCTCCCCTCCATTCGCTAAGGAAATTCGTACCCGATAAACTTGTAAACCAGCTATTGAGGGAATATCCTGCTCAACCATCGGATTAGTGGAAAATGCGGTACGTGTGATGATACGTTCGAATTCGCTGTCCTCACCAGATTTTCGTTCAAAAGTGATTTGACTTACCCCATAAAAGGTTCCTACATCGAGGTTTAATGCAATGCTTCTTCCATCTTCGGCTAACAGTGGGAAAAATGAGTTGAGGTAACATCCAGCTCCTTGAAGGGTATAATCAAAACTGGGTGAACGCACACCCGATTTCCCATTGGCAAAAAAGGGTTCAACACCATAAATCACATCAGGATTACTAATCGTATTCAATACTGTAAATGTATCCGTCGTTTCCAATACCTCTTCCATATATTGATTCCCTAATCGCAATAATTTATATCTTGTAGCTCCCTCTTCAAAAGGCCAGTTCAATTGGATAGAATCATCACAATTAAAACCAACCCTTGTTCTAAACTCTCTTGAAAACACAAACTCATCGGTCACATATTCATTACTATTAATCGTCATACGCGCTACACCTAAAGCAAACGTATCCGGTGCTTCCCAAAATAAAAGGCCCGTACTCAAATCCACGGCATCATCTATTTGTACCCACGTTTGCCCATGATCTGTACTGTATTCCAATAAACCTGTAGTGCCATGGTCATACGTAGCATCCCACCTAAAATAACTGGCATCTTCGCTAGCCGCTGTTCCTTCACCTAAATACGGCACATTATCGCCACCTGTAGGATATAACCATTCAAAACGATTAACAAACTCCCATTCATAAACGACAAAAAAGGATTGATTGCCTGAAGGAATATCAAATCCCGAAACGTTCAGTTGATACCGCCCACTTTCAGGGTTTTCAATGGTAATTTGTTCAATCGTGTTCAGGTGATCCTCCTTGCGTTCTGCTGCTTTTGTGAGTGAATCGACATGTGGACTTGAGTTGAGTACCCAAGGTAGAAAATCGCCAGCTGTAGGGCTAGTCAATACCATATCCAAATCATTGACCAAAGCAGTATTGGCATTAGGCATAGCAGCAGGATCATTCCATACCAAGGTCATTTTCAAGTTCTTTACATTGGCAGGTACATTCAACTCAAATGTTGCCGATTCGCCTTGCGCCACTGATCCTGTAAAATAAGTTTCATCATTCAGCGCTTGATATGCTTTCCAGGCATTGACGTTTCCATAACCCGTAGTAAAATCAAGCCCAGGCAAACCTGCATCATCCGCACTGTTAATGAGCATGGCTTTCAGCAAAGCCGAAGCTGGTAAGGCATTACCATGCTTTAATTTGTATGCTTGTTGCAATAAAGTAGCCACGCCTGAAACGGTAGCAGCCGCTCCTGACGAACCATTCACATTATAGGCACAAAGTTCAGGCTTGACACGCCCATCATATGCAGGTCCATTAGAAACAAAGCTAAGGGGATTGAGTTCCCAATCGAGCGCACCAACCACTAGCATATTTTTAGCCATCTTATACTCTCCTGTGATGTTTGCGAAGTTTTCAATTCCAGCATAAGTCCCCATTTCTCCTTCAGACAATCCTGAGTTTCCAACCGAAAATACATGCAATAGTTGGGGGTTATCATTTGCACTTTGGTCATAAGCTTCGGCAATTGTTCCATAATGATCATTTTGAACAAATGCTTCTCCCCATGAGTGATTTTGTGTGAATACATTGAATGAAGTATAATAGGTAGCGTCATCTGGAAAGCGATCTACATTATCTGTAGAACTCAAATTAGCTGCCCATGCAATCCCTCGGCCATTTAATGAAGAATTTCCTGCACCTGCTGCGGTGGTCGCCATATCTGTTGCATGGCTAGATGTTTCATCGGTAGCCAATCCTGAAGGCACTTCTCTATTGATCAAGTCAATGTCATCCGTGATGAATTGTCGCTCATTGATGGAAATTAACATGCCTGTTCCGTCTAACTCGGGCACATGATGTTGTAGGGTTGTAATCTGATTTACCGATAAATCCATGCCTAACACGCGACTTTCTTCTAGCGGTCTTTCCGTAGTATATTTATCAATAAAAATTACTTCTTCCATATCGAGCAATCGAGCTAAAATCACTGTAGACTCTGCCTTAATTACTACTACACTTGTTGTCAGCCGAGTGTCATGAATGACTATTGGTAGCGCTTGACGCTCTACGGCGCTTGTAAATGCGTCAATATCAGTTACTTTTAATGCGTAATGCATTTTTCCAGCTTTCACTCCCAAAGCTAACTTCCACTGATTATTCGCCAAGTAACTTTCTTCAATGATTGAATGAGCCGTAACATCACGATTCGCTTTTACAATAACGTGTTGGGCATCTAACTTCCGAACGACTTGCCAATTTCTTTGAAGTAAATCTGCTGTTTTTGCATTAGGAGCCAATTTGACTAAAAGGTAAGCATCATGAGTAAACGGCTTCGTCTTGGTATTCGTTTGAATAAAATGTTGCCAAGGATGTGAGGAAAGGTCTTGAGTATAGCTTAAAAAAGGAATGAATAGAAAAGCCCATAGGACTAAGGCAATACGAGATGTCATAGTTGATAATAGTTTCGATTGATGCTGGTAGTTTAAGAAACTGTTTTAAAACAGTCCCTAAAAGGTGAGCTAATTTATAGCAGAAATTGTATAATAGATAGTTCTCCTTCTTTTTTTAGCATAGTTAGAGACTGTTTCCTAGTTACTTCATGGCAGTCCTCTAATAGATTGATCTCCGTAA
>JBMYQA010000253.1:0-9182 GCA_049600855.1 Flammeovirgaceae bacterium
AGTCTACTTTTTTGGAAGTAGCGTATTTGTTGATTTATGGAGAATTACCTGAAGCAGCAACATTCGAAAAGTTTACTGCTCAAATCACCCAGCATACGCTTGTACATGAGGATATGCGTAAAATCTTCGATGGTTTTCCTGCATCAGCTCACCCAATGGGCGTGCTATCTTCCTTAGTCTGTTCACTGACTGCATTTTACCCCGAATCATTAGATCCTACTCGTTCTCCTGCTGAGATTGACTTGACCATCATCCGCTTGTTGGCTAAAATGCCTACCATTGCTGCGTGGTCGTATAAAAACGAAATGGGGCATCCACTCAACTATCCAGATAATAGTTTAGACTATTGCTCGAATTTCTTGAAAATGATGTTTGCTTTGCCAACACAGCATTTCGAAATTGATCCAGTGGTGGCTAAAGCACTTGATGTGTTGTTAATCCTTCATGCAGATCATGAGCAAAACTGTTCGGCGGCAACCGTTCGGGTAGTAGGTTCTTCGTTGGCTAGCTTGTACGCTTCTGTAGCTGCAGGAATCAATGCCCTTTGGGGAAGATTACATGGTGGCGCAAATCAAGCAGTAATTGAGATGCTTGAAAATATTAAAGCTGACGGTGGAGATGTTGATAAATACGTGAGAAAGGCTAAAGACAAGAATGATGAGTTTAGGCTAATGGGCTTTGGTCACCGTGTATACAAGAACTTTGACCCCCGTGCCCGAATCATCAAGAAAGCTTGTGATGAGGTATTGGAAAAATTAGGTGTCAATGATCCTACATTGGAAATTGCTAAAAAATTGGAAGAAGCGGCATTGAATGACGATTATTTCCAATCAAGAGGACTTTATCCTAATGTAGATTTCTATTCAGGCATCATTTACCGTGCGATTGGTATCCCTACCGATATGTTTACGGTAATGTTCGCACTTGGCCGCTTACCAGGTTGGGTTGCTCAATGGAGAGAAATGCGTAAAGATGGACAGCCTATCGGACGACCTCGTCAGATTTACACTGGTTCTAACTACCGTCCTTATCCAAAATAAGAAAATGGTATTTATGATAAAAAATGCAGGCTGTGAAGTCTGCATTTTTTGTTTAGGAAGACTGAATGGCTTGCTCTACTTCTTTCACAAATAATCGAAGTTGTTGATGAAAGTTCCAAGCACTTTTATCTGCCATAAATTTGCCTTTATGTTCAGAGAATAGCGGTTTTAAGTTGGCAGGTACGATGGGTTCTAATACCTCGAAATAGGCATCTAAATCGCCATTTTGCAGGTGATAGAGGGCCAATGCCGTGGGATCATCGGAAGAAGGGTGTGGTAATGGGGCGTGCCCTTGTTTATGTTTCTTGTGTTCTGTCCAAAGGTAGCCTAAGTAAGCCACGATGAGGATGAGGGATAAAATCAAAAACTCCGTAATGGCAAAAAGCCCGATGACACATTTTAGAAACAAGAAAAGGAAAAAGCATAAGAAATAGCCTAATGTGACACGTAAAACTTGAGGGGAAGGCGTTTTCAGTTTTCTTAAAGCAACTTGCGTGAGTAGATGTAGTAGGAGTAAGGGCGTAAATTTAAGTAGTTCGGGAATGTCAAATCCTCCAGAAAGGGCAAACAGAATGACGACTACAAATAAGGCACCATTGTATTGGAGCAATCGTTTATCGAGTAGTTGGCTAGTGATTACGGGAGGAGTCATGATTTATCAAGCTTATTATATAAGAAGGTTCTCACTTTAAGTGCATACGCATCAATGTAATTCTGATAGCTCGATTTTCGTGCAATGTCCTTAAATGCCGAATCTCGTGGGGCAAGAAGAATACTCGTACCGTACTTCGCATTTACCTGAACCTTAAAGGCAATATTATCCGCTCCATTTTCTTCAAAACTCACCTTAATAAAAATGAGCTCAAAAAAGCGAATGCTGTCGTGAATCAGCTCTTTTTTTAAATTAGAGACTTTTAGGTACACTTTGGTGTCGTACGAGTCCAAGACATCAATCTTAGATGAGGTAATCCAAGAGCCTTTATCCTTATAATAATTTTTTAGTACTGTAATAATGTGATTTCGCATGGCCTTTTTATCCTTACGATAATTGCCCTCAGTAGAGGGATAGACAATGGATTTAGGTAAATCAAATTCTTCAAATACCCAAGCTTTTGTTTTAATGAACTGATCTTCAATACTAAAGTTATAGTTTTTGTCAGGATCAACCCCTGCTTTCAATTGGTAAAGCCCATAGTTAGTGCTCTTAGATACGACTAATAAAGCTTGTTTAGCAGAAATCTCACATAAAAAAATAAACTTCTCAAAAATCACCTCTTCGAGCTGTTGATTGTATTTTTTTTCATAATCTTTATGAAGAATGCGCCAAGTGGTAATGCTGGCTGGTTCTAAAAAAAGAATAACATAAGCAGTACCGGTTTTGTCTTTGCGAACTTCGATTTGAACATCTTTTACCTGCTCTCCTCCCCAAAGATTTAATAGTCTCAGGTAGTTCTTAATCGGTTCTACTTGTTGTTGAAAGAAGGTTTGATCTTGCGCAGTAAAAACTTCTTGAGCATGAATTGGTAACACCCAAGCCAAGAAGAACAGGCAGGTTGCTAATCGTTTAAATGGCATGTAAGGCTAATTTTAGTTCGTCGTAAAATAAAAATCATTGATTAAATCATCATTACTCCAAGAGCGTTGTTGACCTTGGGTACTTCGGAATAACTCCTTTTTTAGCTCACTGAACAGTCTTCGAATCTCTAAAGTATTATTATTTCGGAGAACTTTCAAAAAACTCATGACATAAGGACTATTTCTTCCTTTGCCATCTCGTGCTTTGGTACCTGGTGCAGCTGCATAAGAGATGAAGGTTCCTTGGCACATTTCATTAAAGTGATCTACATTATCAGCTGTTGGCAGGCTTGGAGTTGTAGAAGGTGGAAGTAAGCCTTCTTCAAAAGGTAAATCTCTAAACATGCCTTTCATTTTAGCCTTACTGCGGCAGGCATCAATCATGACAATTTGGGTATGTGCCTCCGACAAATGATCGAGCAGGCGTTTATCTAAGTAACTTTTGTAAGGAATATCGGTAGCGCGATTTATGGAAAAGCCGATGGGAATGAGGTAGTTCGCATTATTGTGTTGCAAGCCGTGGCCCGAATAATACATCAAGGCAGTTACGTGGTAGCCTTGTGCTTTATAGCGATCAATTTTATCTGCAAAACTGGAGACAGCATTATCAATGCCCTGTAAATCAAGGTTTTTGAGCATGGTGCTTTCAAATCCATAATTTGTTAATTCCTTTTCAATATCTGTAGCATCATGAATCGGATTATTGAGTTTGGCTTCTCCTTTATAATTGGCGTTGCCGATGAGTAGAGCGAGCCGTACCGTTTGGGGAGCAGCATTTTGTTCTTCTAGTTTTTGCCGCGCCCCATCAATGTAATCATGTTCTGGATAATGGTTTGGATCTATGCTTTTCATACTTTCCCAATCGGCAATTGCTTTTTCATACTCTCCAAGTTTAAAATAACAGTATCCGCGTTGGTTGTACTTGTATTCGCAATCATTGTTACAATACTTGATGGAGAGACTGAAATCTTGAATCGCTTCTTGGTAATTACCAAGTTCTTTTTTAATATGTCCTCTATTATAATAGGTATCAGGGTCTGTAGGATTTAATTCAATAGTTTTGTTGTAATCTTGAATTGCTTCTTTATATTTTCCAAGCTTTCTTTTCGCAAATCCTCTGTTATGATAGGCATTTTCAAAGTTAGGACTTAACTGAATTGCTTTATCATAATCAAGAATCGCCTCTTTGTATTTTCCGAGCTTTCTTTTCGCAAACCCTCTGTTATGATAAGCGTTTGCATAGTTAGGATTTAACTGAATTGCTTTGTTGTAATCCAGAATCGCTTCTTTGTACCGTCCAAGTTTTCTTTTTGCAAACCCTCTATTATTATAAGCATTTGTATGATTAGGATTTAACTGAATAGCTTTATCGTAATCTAGAATTGCTTCTTTATACTGTCCAAGATCATCTTTCGCAAACCCTCTACTATGATATGCCTGATAGAGTGGATTATATCCCAATTCAATGGCTTTTGTATAACACCGCACTTTTTCTGTATAATCATCACTATGTTCACCTTTATCAAACCACTCTTGAGCCGTAGTTTGGGCGTGTAGATTAGGACTGATCAATAAAACTAATAAGAGTAAGTAGTGTAGCTTCATGATGCATTTATTCTTGTATGATATAAATATACGAACATGTTTTTACGTAAGGTACGCAAAAAGCCTGCCTTACGTAGAAAATATGGATGTTTAGCGTTCCATAAAATAAAAATTCCGAATGAGGTCGTCATTGCTCCACGAGCGCTGTTTGGCGTTCGTGCGCTCAAAAAGGTCATTTTTGACTTCGCGGAAGAGTTCGCGAATCTCAAGGTTTGGATTGGCTGCGAGTACTTTTAAGAAGCTTTTTACATACGGGCTGTTTCTTCCTGTTCCATCGAGTGCTTTGGTGCCTGGTGCTGCGGCAAAGGAAATGAATGTGCCTTGGCATAAGTTTTTAAAACGTTGTTCATTTACAGGTTGAGCGCTTGGTACGCGTGGCACTAACAAGCCATCCGTAAACACAGGCAAATCTTTGAAAATGCCTCTTAAGTTGGGCGTATTTCGGCAGGCATCAATCAGCACAATTTGCGTGTGTGCATCTAATAGGTGATCAATGAGTCGTTCATCTGAATAGCTTTTGTATTTGATATCTATCGCATTGGTGATATTTGCTCCTATGGGAATTAGGTAGTTGGTATTGTTGTGTTGCAAACCATGACCAGAGAAATAGACTAATGCCGTTACATGAAAACCTTGTTCCTTGTACGCATTGATCTTCTTATTGAAGTTATTCACACTAAGCTCCAAACCTTTTAAGTCTAAATCCTGATACAAAGTGGTATCAAATTGATAGTTGGCGAGGGCAATGCCAATATCGGTAGCATCATTAATGGGGTTGTTTAATTTCGATCTTCCAGCATAGTTCGCATTGCCAATCAGTAATGCTAAGCGCTTTGTTTTGGGAGGTAAGCTCGCTCGATAGTTAGCTTCTGCAGCTGCAATGTAATTGAATGCGGGTTGGTGAGTCGGTGAGGTGGTTTTCATGGTATCCCAAAGGGCTATAGCCTGTGCGTATTCACCCAATTTGAAATGGCTGTATCCTTTCAAATTGTACAATTCAGCATCATCAGGTTTTAATTGAATGGCCGTATCAAAATCCTGCTGCGCTGCTTCAAATTCTTGCATGTTCAAATGGCTATACCCTCGATTGATGTATGCTTTTGCGTAATTGGGTAATTGTTGGATAGCGGAATCATAATCGCTAATCGCATCTTCATAAAATGCTAACTGAGCTTTAGCCCAACCCCGATGATTATAAGGGTGAGCCAATGGCTCGTAGCCTAAACGAATGGCATTGGTATAACTCTTGATTTTCTCTTTGAAGTCGTTGCTTGTTACTCCTTTAGTAAACCATTCTTGAGCAGATAACGGAGGATCAAGTAAGAACCCTGCTTTTAATTTTAGTTCGGCATCTTCCATGTAATTGTATTGTGGGGAATAGCTGGGTGCTAATGTTTTCATTTTTTTCCAATCAGCAATAGCCTGCTCGTAGTTTTCGAGTTTGTAATGGCTGTAACCCCGACTGTAATAATCTAAGTGGCAATTTCGTTGGCAAAATTTAATCGCTATATCAAAGTCAGCGAGCGCCTCTTTATACAGTTGTTTTAGGATAAACAATCGGCCGCGATTAAAATGGGTTTGCGCGTGGTTTGGGTCTAATTCGAGTGCTCTTCCATAATCGTTTAATGCTAACGTATTTTTATGGTAGCTGTTATAAGCGAGTCCTCTGGAATTGTAGAAATCTGGATTTAACGAATCTAGTTCAATCGCTTTTGAATAATCTTCAATGGCGGCATCTAGCTCTCCATTTTTTCTTTGGGCAATTCCTCTTTGGTAATAGGCATCGGCTAGCGGCTCGTAAGCCAGCTGGATGGCTTTGCTAAAGGAGTTGATTTTATCGTTTAAGTCTGTAGCTTGCATGCCTTTGGTATACCACTTTTGGGCAGCATTTTGTGCTTGTAAAGGGAAATAGCAAATACAAACAAGGAATAGGATGATCGTATAGCGTGAATATATCATTCGTTCAGTAATTGCTTAGTTTATCAAAAAAAGTGCTTGCTTTGTGGTTTTTGGAATAATGTGTTAATGCTTTAAACGCTAAAGTGCTGTCGTGATTCGGTTACACGCTTTCTACCAATCCAACTTTTCTCCCCCTTTCCATACTTGGGGTAAATCAGTAGCATAGTCATGTTTCGTTTCCAATAAAATCATGGCATCATCAAAGCACTTTTGAAAATCTTTCCCTTCACTTAGGCCAATATAAATGCCTGAGGCAAAGTCAATGGCAGCACTTTCACCGATTTCATCGTTCATCCCAATGACATAGATATCAAGCTCAGAAACCACTTTGGCTTGCTCTTCTGAATAGCAAGAGTTGAGCAAGACCAACTTCACACTTTCTCGGTGTTGTCGAAATAGCCTACTCAATGCTCTAGTAGGCATCAGTTGACTGGTATTTTGATGATTGCTAATCATGATCCCTTCTTGTTTACCATGCCCAGAGAAATGAACGATATTGGGCTGTTGATTCATGGCTATGAGCAGGTTTTCAATGGTTACGGCAAACTCTGGCCTCAGCAAGTCATAATGTTGATTCCTTCGTAATCGCTCGCTAATGATCCGAAACTCTTTATCATTTTGTAATACCGCACTATCATTTGGATTAGCCGCCAAAAACAAGATGGTTTGTTTTTCTGTTGATGGGGTAGGTGTAGGGTTTAAAATTGTGTGCTCTTCTTCAGGAGTTGGGCTTTCCAATTCCTTATTCACTTGTTTCGCAAAAGTCGTGAGCATTTGATAGAAGTTATGCGGATAATTTCCCGACATAAACTTTCCTTTATGATCTTGATAAACAGGTTTCAGTGAATCTGGAACAACCTCGTCCATTGCTTCAAAGTAACCATCATACTTTGCGTTTTGAAGCTTCTTAAGTGCTTTCTCAATACTTGGGTTCATGAATAAATTACTTACCGTTGATGTGAGAATAAAACTAAACGATTATTTTCACAAAAGCTATTTATTCAACTTTGCCCGCGCATCTTCAATGTATTTAAAAGGAGAACGATAAGCTGGTGGAGCCGTCTTTTTCATTTCTTCCCAATCTTGAATGGCTTGCCCATGATTTTTCATCGCATTGTAAATGAAGCCCCGATAATCGTAATTCATATAGCAATTGTACTTACACAGACTGATGGCTTGATTCAGGTCAGCAATCGCATCCTGATGTTGACCTACTACAGATTTGGCAAGGCCGCGATAGCGATAAGCGGTTTCGTGATTGTTTCTCAATTGAATGACTCGATCAAAGTCTGGAATGGCTTCTTTAAACATGTTGAGGCGGCAACGCGCTACACCTCGATTGAATATGGAAGTGATGTCGTTTGGATTTAATGCAATAGCGCGTTCAAAATCTTCAAAGCCTTCTACCGAACGGCCAAGGCGCATATAGGCATTGGCTCGATTGTGGTAACTGTAACCATCCTGATCATTTGTGGCTAATACGCGGTTGTAATCGCCAATGGCCTCGCGGTATTTTCCCAAATGAAAATAAGAAAGTCCTCGATTACGGTAAGCCAGTAGGTAAGTGGAATCTAAGGCAATGGCTTGGTTATAATCAGTCAAGGCTTCTTCAAAACGTTTTAAGTTAAATTTTGCTTCGGCACGTTTATTATAATACAGGTGGCAATTGGTTTTACAAAGCGCGATAGCTGTATCAAAATCAGCAATTGCTTCGTTTAAATGATGACTTTGAACAAATACAACTCCACGGTTATAATAGGAATTTGGATCGTTCGCATTTAAAGAAATGGCTTTAGAGAAATCTTTCATAGCCGCTTCTTTTTGTCCAAGTTTAAACAATACACTGCCGCGATTGTAATAAGCAGCGGCAAAATCAGCCTGTAACTCTAAGGCTTTAGAATAATCTTTTAGAGCTGCTTCGTAGCGTTTTAATGCATTATAAGCTACGCCCCGATTATAGTAAGCGGGAGCCAAAGGGCTATAACCTAGTTCAATCGCTTTAGAGAAACAGTTAATTTGGTCTTTAGGATTGGTATGTTTGGCTCCCTTAGCAAACCACTCTTTCGCTGTTTGTGCATGCATAACAAAACTCAAACAAAGGAGAAATAGTATAGCGAGGTGTCTCATCATGAAGGGTGAATTTGGCAAAATTGTTTGACGAAAATACAAAAGTTCTATTGGAAAGATACCGCTTAATTGAAAGCTTCTTAACTCTTTTTCACTCGAAAAAACTAATGTTAGACAAGTTCATTAAGTACGATGTTTTTACGCTTCCAATTCCTTTAATTTACTATCAATCCATTCAAAGTTGGCGCGATAATCACGGTGATTTGGAGCCGTCTCTACCAATGCTACTAGTAAAGGATGTGACAAAAGATAATATTTCTGAGCCTCTTCCAAATTGGGTTCTGCTTCATGAATCCAACCCAGCCATTGATAGCATAAGGCCAATATATTTTTAATATCTGTATAGTGAGGGTAAGCCTCATACAATTCTTGACATAACTGGATACATTCATGAAGCACTTGGATGGACTGTTCTACTTGGTTTCGGTGGTAGTGGATTTGCCCCAAGCGTAAGAGATGGCTCGCTAAATTATTCTTATAATCTAAAGAATCAGGATAACTGGCATAAAGTTCCTTGGCAATTTCAATAGATTTCTCACATTCCACCAAAGCCTGTTCATAATCTTGGAGACGAATATAGATGTCAGCCAGTCGCGTATAATTTAAGGATAAATTATTTTTAGCTACTGGATTATTGACATCTTCTTGGTAATAAACATAAACCAGTTCGTGATTCCTTTTGAAGTAATCTAATGCGGTTTCTACTTCACTTTTAGCTAAATAGGTGTCTCCAATATGTGAAGAAGAGTTCATTAATGCGGTTTTGTAATGCGTATTTGTAGGATATAATTCATTCAGTGTTATAAGAAGTTCACGGAAAGTATTAAAGTGCTTCAATGCTTGCTCATAATCTCCCCAGCTTAAGTAAATAAATCC
>JBMYQA010000254.1:0-9107 GCA_049600855.1 Flammeovirgaceae bacterium
TGGCATGGGGAATACCTACCTCAAATTACGTCAATTTGACAAAGCCTTCAATTACTTACAAGAATCTTTATTATTGAATGACAAAGACAGTATTTCTTTTGAAGGTAGGGCATTAAATGATTTAGGAAATTACTTCTTTGCCATCAAAAGCTTTCAAAAAGCACAAGAATATTACACGAAAAGCTTAAAACTTCGTCAAGCCCATAAACTTAAAGATGCGGTTTTAAGTTCTAAATTAGGAATTGCCCGCACACACATTCAGCTTGGTGAATTTCAAAAAGCACAAGATGTGTTGGAAGATACATTGGTTGAAGGAAATGAATTGGGGGTAAAAGGTAAACTGTTCCCAATCCATCAATTGTTATCCGAGGTGTATGAAGCCAAAGGACAACTCGATAAGTCCTTGAAACATTACCGACTTTATCATGCCATCAAAGATCAAGTCATTGATGAAAAATCTAGGAAACGAATTGAGCAAGTACAAACGATGCATGCACTTATCTTAGAAAAAAAGGAGAATGAATCGGAGTACTATCGAGTGACTACTAAGAAATTGCAAAAGCAAAAAGAGCAAATTATCCAACAAAATAATGCGTTAATTGAAAAAGAAAAACTATTACAAATAGCTTATAAAGAGGCTGTAACCGCCGAAGAAGAGGCTAGACAGCATGCAGAAGAAATTAAGACCGTCAACGAAACTTTAGCAAAAACAAAAAATGAAGTTGAAGCTTTGTACCGTAAAGAAGTAGAAACAAGCCAGAAGTTAAATCAGGCTCTTGCTGAGTTAAAACGCACCCATCGCCAATTAGTCCATGCCGAAAAAATGGCCTCTTTGGGACAACTTACTGCAGGTTTAGCACATGAGATTAATAATCCAATTAATTTCATTTATGTAGGCATTCAAAACCTACAAACACTT
The DNA here is from genome assembly GCA_049600855.1 of Flammeovirgaceae bacterium. GTDB lineage: Bacteria > Bacteroidota > Bacteroidia > Cytophagales > Flammeovirgaceae > JBMYQA01. The sequence continues at coordinate 920 of JBMYQA010000254.1, forward strand.
TATGGAGACATTAAACATATTCTCAATGAATATGATTCACTTAACAATAAAAAAACGCTCGAACAGGTTACCTCAAAACTTCAGGAAATTGAACTGCTGAAACAAGAATTACATTTTATTGATTTTGAGGATGATATCGCAGCAACACTCAAAGATATCGGAACGGGAGTAAAACGTACGAAAGACATTGTTCACAGTCTACGGGTATTTGCCAGAGGTGGAGAAGGAAAGTTCGAAATGGCTAATTTGCACGAAAATATCGACAGCACATTGGTCATAATTCATAATCAATATAAGCATCGAATAGAAGTAATTAAAAACTATTCCTCTCAATTAAATGAAGTAGAATGTAATATCGGACAACTTAATCAGGTGATTATGAACGTCTTAGTAAATGCGGGACATGCCATTGAAGGCGAAGGAAAAGTAAGTATTGCCACGTCACTCATTAAGGAATCCGATACCGAAAAAGTATGTATTACCATTAGCGATACCGGCAAAGGCATGACAGAAGAGGTAAAAAGTCGAATTTTCGAACCCTTCTTCACCACTAAAGAAGTGGGTAAAGGAACAGGGTTAGGCCTCGCCATCAGTCATGGGATTATTGAAAGGCATCATGGTAAGATTGATGTTGAAAGTACCGTTGACGTAGGCACCACTTTTACCATCACACTTCCAGTGGTGCAAAATAGAAGTTAATTTAGATTGATCAATACAGATTCATAAGAATACGATGATGCCCTTATTTAAAAAAGGCAAAACACCGCCTTATCAAGTGATTCATTGGCAAGATCAACTCACACCAGCACAAGGCTGGATTGTGATTGATTGCCTAATTAATGGGGTTTCTGGCGGAGGCCTTTTTATGTCTCCTATGGCCAATGAGCAGGAAGTCACTGATTTGGCACATAGTATGTCTTTTAAAAATGCCCTGCAATCCCCACAATTTGGAGGCGGCAAGGGAGGCATTCGATTTGACCCCAATCACCCAGACGCTGAAGCGGTGCTCCAACGATTTTTAGTAGCCAACAAAAAAATACTTGAAAATGTGTGGTGCACAGGCGCTGATCTCAATACCGATAACACCATCATACATCGAATTATCCAAGAAGATGTTGGGCTAAAGTCGGGATTTCATTGCCTGGGTAAGATGCTCCAAAATAAATTCAATTTACCCGATCATTCCGTAAGTATGCTTAGCCGCATCGCTGAAGAGATGACTCCCTACTTTCCTTTGTCTGAAGGTGCCACAGGCTTCTCTGTAGCCCAATGTTGTGACATTTTAGCAGGACACATCGACCATCCGCGAATTATACTTCAAGGCTTTGGCTCGGTAGGTAGTAGCCTCGCTTACTTCTTAGCGCAAGATCATATCGGGACAGTGGTTGGCATTAGCGGTATTGATGGATTTATTTACCAACCTGAAGGAATTGATATTGCCGAACTTTGGGATAAGAAGCTCAGTTTAGAGCATTGGGAGACGGAAAAGATTCACTTTGAAGACATCATGACCGATGAGCTTCGACACAAATACAACTGGCAAAAGCGCCAAAAAGGAGAATCCGATGAAGATTTTTTATGTCGCTTTCTTGCTGCTGGCCCTGCGGAAATCTTTTGTCCTTGCGCTAACCGATACAGTATTACACAGGCTGTAGTAGATACATTGACCCAAGAAACCTTTAAGCACCTCGCAAATACAGCAGTTCATGGGTACATTGTAGCAGGTGCGAACAATATTTTTGCTAATGATAAAACCTTAGAAAGGACTTTAAATCACGCACCGATTTCGTTCTTGCCAGAATGGGTAAGCAATTGTGGAAATGCACTTTTATTCATGGAAGCGCTAAAAACTACATTATCTGGAGAAGATTGGGTAAATTCCTTGAAAGAAATTATCCGAGAACGCCTACACCAATTGATTAGTTATGCCCAACAACAAGTGGAAAATGATCATACCGCATTATATGAAAGCATTTACCAAATCATTGGAGCGCGTCTAATTCAACAAAAAGAAAAACAATCTTTGCTTTAACTTAAATTGATCCACATGTCACAAAAGCTTCCTATACCGTGTCATCAAATTGACCACTACACGTTAATTGTCCCCAATGCCAAACAAGTAGCCGATTTTCATATCCATATACTTGGCTTTAAATTTATGCGTATTCAATTGGTGAATGCGGGATCTGCTCCAAAGGGGAAATACGATATGCTCAACTATGTATTGGCTTGGCCCAATGATGCTGAACGCGTGCTTGTGATTACGGAGGGCTTGACTAAAACCTCTATATTCCATCGCTTTATGGAAAAATATGGGCAAGGAATTCATCATATCGCCTTTGAGGTAGATCATATGGACAGTACCTTCAATGCGCTTCAAACTGCGGGCATTCCCATGACTTCTGATCAGATCATGAATGATCTACTGACTGGCTTAAAGCAAGTTTTTCTGGATAATCAGCACACAGGCGTATTTATTGAATTAATTGAACGACCTGATGAAGCATCGGAACCCAAAGCAGCCCAAGCTGGTTTTTTCACGCACGACAACATGGCTGGTTTAGCACAAACCATGGATCAATACATTGAACAACATCAATTAGCGATTCAGGAATCTGGCATTGAGCAATATACTCCTGCCGATAACTATTACCCTCAAGCCAACCTTATTGAGCAAGTTATTCCCTATCGTTACGAAGTCGGGATTCACAATTTGGATGCATCTGCCCAATTTTTTAATGAAGTACTGGCCTTAGATATGGTCACACGATCAGATCAAGCCTTCTTATTGCAAGTACAAAACCAAAATAAACCTGATTTGAGTTTTAAGCATTATGCTAATCCTCCATTTTGTGCATTGACATACCAAGTTAAAAGTCTAAGCCAAACCATGGCAGCACTAGACTCCTCACAAATCAGTTATAAAACCGAAGAAAATAGCTTATATTTAGATGAGCAGTACGCAGGTTATCCACTCAGATTATGTGAAGCGCCTCTTTAAAATCAGTTCTAAATCGCTCAAACAATTTCTATAAACCAAATCTAATGACACAAGCAACAGCATTTACCAACTTTCCTAGCTTAGCAGGAACGTTATCTACTCAAACAGAAGATTTAGTGAAAGTAGGGCAAGATTTTGGAAAAATTGTACTTACTCACCCCATCGGGGTGCTCAAACCTAAACACATTGATGATATTGGTAAAGCGGTTCGATATGCGATTCAACATAATCTCAAAATTCTTCCGAGAGGTATGGCTCATTCGGCTTTTGGACAAAGTCAATGTGACGGTGGTATTGTTATCGATATGTCTTCGTTTAATGAGATTCTCGAAAAAAAGTATTCTCCAGTTAACTCCTGGATGTATGTTGAAGCTGGTGCAACTTGGAATAAGCTGATTAAACAAAGTATTCAAGATGATTATGCGCCACCAGCAACCACAGATTGGCAGTTTTTAACCATAGGCGGCACACTTTCTACTGGAGGAGTTGGATACATGACTCATCAAAAAGGTTTATTGGCAGATAATATCTTAGAGTTAGATGTGGTTACTGGAGAAGGACAAATAAAAACGTGTTCTCTGGTACAAAATCATGAATTATTTCATGCAGTACGGGGAGGTTTGGGTCAATTTGGGATCATTGCACGAGCAAAAGTTCAATTAGAACCTGCTCCCCAACACCTTCAAGTCTTTCAGTTCTTTCATTTACAATCACAGCCATTTTTTCAGGATATTCAGCAATTGTTAGAGCTTCAACATTTTGATTGCCTCCATTCTTTTGTACTGCCTAATCAAGCAGAAGCAATTATAGAACGAATTGGGGAAAAACAATTTGCTCAACACGAAGAACAACTTGCTTACATCACGGCACAGCCTCAACGTTGGATTTACTTTACAGAATTAGCCAAATATGCTAAAAGTGCCACTTCATCGGAGATACGACTTCGTAAGCTACAATTTACGAATCGCTTCTTCATGCAGCATCAAGAACATTATTTCGATTACATCCACAAAGAACCACCTTTAATTAGTGCCGAAAAGAAGATGGGTAAAATGGCACATCCCGAATTAACCTTAACGATGCCCGCCCATGCCATGCCTCGTTTCATGGATGATACCTTAGCTGAGCTTTCGCATAGTGCTATGGGAGGTGGAACCATTTTACTCATTCCTATGCTTCGTCATAAAATTTTGACCCCATTATTTCAAACGCCTGAAGCACGCCACCTATTTTTTGTTGGCATTTTGCGTAATGCTCCTATGGATGATCAAGAGCTCATCGCCCAACAAATGGAACATAATTTAAGCTTGTATCAAAAAGTAAGAAATTTTGGAGGAAAAAGGTATCCTTGCGATTCCATCTCAGAACCTAGCACAGTGGAAGGATGGCAAGCGCATTTTGGCGAAAGTAAGTGGAAGAAAGTACAAGAGTTAAAATACCTATTCGACCCTCATCACCTCTTCCTTTCTAACTTGAAAATGTTTTAGAGACTGTTAGAACTTTTTCTTTCGACTAAACAAAAAACTCAAACAGGTTCTTAGAAAAAATACTTCATTGTTAACAACCAGGAGCTCCAAAGAAAAATATGAGCTCCTGTTCTATTTTTTCATGCTCCGAGTTTAGTGCAGGATACCACTTTCCAGACAACGCTCGTATGCTTTCCATCACGACCTGATCGAGTTGATCATCACCTGAAGTAGCCATCACTCGAACCTGCTCTATGGTTCCGTTTGGCGATACGATAAAACCTATTCTGCCCGATTGCACGTTATCCTCACCAATAGTTGTAATTGCCGCTTCGCTACTTGCTTTCAGGTATTCAATTAATGCATCTTGCCCTCCCATATAGCGTGCTGGCTCCTCTGGAATAATGGTCATGTAATACGACAAATAATCATCTTCTACCACCCATGTCATCAAATCCTTTTTCTTGATATTCGCTTTTATGTGAACATTCATTGAAATGGTAGCTGATTGTAGTAATTCCAATTGAGCGCTAGTCAATACTGCTCCTATTCCAAATTCGGTCATTTTCACTTCACCATCAGGATAAAGAATTGAAACTTCCACCTTTTGATAAGATGCCACTGATTCAGTAGCTTCCTTGGGTAGAATATCGGTAATTGATGTTGCCGTGTTTAATGTGGTCATGTTAACACTGTTGACAAATCTTGGGCCCACATCATAGATCAGTTCACTGTTCAGTGATTGCTCTTTTGCAACATCAACAGCAGTCCCTGCTGATGCAGCTGAATGTGATGAAACGTTCTCCTTGGACTCCCAATTTAGGTAGCTAAAAGCAGTTACACTCAGTACAACAAGCACTGTACAAACGATGAATATACTCTTTTTCATATCAAATAAATTTAATAATTAATGACCATCAAATCTATAACGGTTGTGATATGAATCGTTAAATCGAATGTAAAAAGCTGTAAACCGAATGTAAAACCCTTCGTTTTTACCTTTAGCTTGGTGAAAGTTCCCAAAAAACTCCTCACTATAACGATGCGATTACTTCAAACTAATCAACCAAAGCATAATGTTCCTCAATCAATTCATGATTCACCGCAGCACCCGCTTTCGTCCCAGCAGCCACCGCAAGGGATACTGCTCGGTAGAATGAGGTGCAATCTCCTACTGCATACACACCCGCCATGTTTGTTTGTTGAAAGTCATTCACCAAAATATATCCTTCTTCTGTGAGCTGGCACCCCATATCTTCGGGAATTTTACAGTGTTGTTCAAACGCAGCATGATGGTAAAGTGCTGTTAAAGGAAAAGTCGTTCCATCTGTAAATTGAAGGGCTTTGATGTATCCTTGATGATGCACTAATTCGTCAATCTGTTTATCGATCACTTGAACAGGAACTTTTTCGATATCGAATTGCGGCTCACCATTAGTAAAGATCGTGAGTTGAGCTGTCCAATTGAGTAATAAGGGAACTAGTTTGTAGGCAGACTCATTATTGACCAAAATCCCTGTTTTTTCAGCTTTCACCTCATATCCGTGGCAATAAGGGCAATGAATGGCAGTAATTCCCCAACAATCCGCAAAGCCTTTAATTGGAGGCATTAAGTCTTTAATCCCTGTAGCAAAAACAACTTTCTTCGTCTGAACCGTCAACCGCTTTGCCGTTTGGATGGTAAAGTCATTATTGCGCCCTGAAATTTGAATAACGGTATCTTCCCAAAAGGCAACTGTAGGGTATTTCAAAGTCTGCTTCCTTCCGATATGACTGATTTCTGCGGGTGTTTTCCCATCTTGCGTCAAAAAGTTATGTGAATGAGGGGTTTGCTGATTACAAGGTTTTCCACTATCAATAATGAGGACATCACGTAATGCACGCCCCAAAGCCATCGCGGTAGATAATCCAGCATAGCTCCCTCCTATAATGACCACTTCGTAGTTTTTTGTATTGTTCATTGTTAATATTTTATGGATAAATGGATGTTGAGGGACAAAGGTAAGTGTTTATCACACAAACGCAACACAGTTGCGTTTTCAAAATACAATTTATATCCTTCTCAATGCAGCTATTGCTTATTTGATTATCCATAACGTAAATTTGAAGCAAACAATAAGCGTTATGTACCGATTCATTTATTCCATCGTCCTTTTAATTATACTCACATCTTGCACAGATACTTCCTCAGAGTCAACAACCACTTTGAAGAAGAAAACAAAAAACGAAAAGCCCAAACCAGAGGAGCTGATCCAAAAGAACAATGTTCGAGAACGGCTTTTGGCTTATGGGAAAGAAAATCCAGAGACGCTTGTCCTGATTTCAACAAACTTTGGCGATATTAAGGTAAAACTCTATGAAGAAACGCCATTGCATCGCGCAAACTTTATTCGATTAGTTAAGCGAGGGTATTACGATAACACTTTATTCTACCGCGTGATTTCAGGTTTTATTATGCAAGGGGGCGGAAGTGATGTTCGGAATCCTGTAAAAATTGGTAAATACAGAATTCCTTCAGAATTCAATCCTGAAAAGTTCATTCACAAAAAAGGCGCATTGGCTGCTGCGCGTTATTACGAAGATAATCCTAAAAAAGAATCTGACTCCCATGATTTTTACTTAGTACATGGCGAAAAAATCTCATTGGCTGCACTGAAGGAAACGTATAAAAAACTGAATCTTACACTTAGTCCTGAGGCCATCAAGATTTATACGAGCATTGGCGGCGCGCCTCATTTGGATGGTGAACATACCGTTTTTGGTGAAGTTGTTTCGGGAATGGAAGTCATAGAAAAGGTGACATCCCTTGAAGTGGATGGCCGACAATGGCCCAAGGAAGATGTCACCGTTAAAATGATTGTGTTGGAATAGCTTTACTATTTTATTCAATGGTAATCCGTTATGTTGCTGTTTTCTTATCCTAAGTAAGTATTACATTTACCTACTTCAACACATATGACAACATACTTCATTGGATTAAACTTACGCTTTTTCTCGATGAAATGAGACTTTATAAAGCATTAGTTCACTTCAAACGTTTTAGGTGAGTCCATTTCCCAACATTCCATAGATAAACGTTATCTTCCTTGGCCTGCTCAACAATGTAATTTGTTGAGCTACTTTTTGTAAACCGATTACCTCTAGGACGATTAATTCGTCTCTTTACTTACAGGTTGCACTTGAATTTGCTCTAAGTCAATTTCTTCATCCTCATCTTCATCGTAGAAGTTATCGTATTTCTCAAACATTTTTGAGAATTTCACTTGTTTCGAATTCAAATCAAATGAACGCAACAAGCAAGGTAGAAGAATTAAGTTAGTGACCATGGCGATTAACAACGTTGTAGAGGTAAGCGCGCCTAAGGCTTTTGTGCCGCCAAACTCAGAAGCTACGAAAATGACGAAGCCGCAAAACAACACAATAGAGGTATAAATCATACTCATACCTGTTTCCTTCAAACTAATGGACACTGACTTCACCACATCAAACTTATATTTCAACAATTCTTGGCGATACTTCGCTAAGAAGTGAATAGAGTCATCTACAGAAATACCAAAGGCAATGCTAAATACAAGCGCAGTACTCGGTTTTAATGGAATGCCCATGTATCCCATTAAGCCAGCGGTCATCAATAATGGGATGATATTCGGGATGAGGGAGATGATAATCATGCGGAAGTTACTGAAGAGTAATCCCATAATGACCGCAATGAGTACAAAGG
>JBMYQA010000255.1:0-9092 GCA_049600855.1 Flammeovirgaceae bacterium
ACAGGCTCAGGTTATAATTATACCGTAGACTGGGGAGATGGTACTGTAGAAGCAAATCAGACGAGCAGTGCAACGCACACCTATGCTACGGCTAATATTTACACGGTGAAAATATCAGGCGATTTTCCGCGCATTTATTTCAATGGTTCAGGCGATAAAGATAAAATTCTGAGTGTAGAACAGTGGGGAACAACACCATGGGAAAGTATGCATCGGGCTTTTAGAGGTTGTTCCAATCTTGTAATTAATGCTACAGATGTGCCAGACTTAAGCCATGTGACAGATTTAGGTTCTATGTTTGAAAATGCAACCAACTTAACAGGCGACTTGAGTGGGTGGAATGTGGAAACCGTCACGAATATGTCTTTTATGTTTGAAGATGCTAAACAGTTCAATGGAGATATTACTACTTGGAATGTCAGCAACGTAGAAGATATGTCCGTCATGTTCAGATCGGCATTTGCCTTTAATCAAGACATTAGCAATTGGAATACAGGCAACGCACGTTACGTCGATAATATGTTTAAAAACGCATCCGCCTTTAATCAAGATATTGGCAATTGGAATGTATCCAGTGTAGAAAATATGGAGGCGATGTTCGAAAATGCCTTGGCCTTTAACCAAGACCTCAGCAATTGGAATGTATCGAATGTGACCACCATGGCAGATATGTTCGACAATTCTAATATGTCAAACAGAAACTATGACCATACCCTAATTGGCTGGTCAGCTTTGACCTTGCAGAATAATGTGAGTTTAGGGGCAAGTGGCTTAAATTATTGCCACAGTACCGCAGAGCGCCAAAGTATCATAGATACCTACACTTGGAATTTTGCTGGAGATTCGGAAAGTTGCGATGCATTCATCACCACTTGGGAAACGACATCAGCCAATGAATCCATCACCATTCCTACGAATTCAGCTTATGCCTACAATTATGAGGTGAATTGGGGAGATGGCACCATCGAATCAGGGCTTACAGGCAATGCTACACATACTTATGTTGCAGCAGGTACCTACACTGTAACCATCTCAGGGACTTTCCCCTCCATTGATTTTGGCAGCAGTAGTGATGCACGAAAAATCCTGACCATTGAGCAGTGGGGAGATATCCAGTGGGAAGATATGAGCAGTGCATTCTCGGATTGTCGCAAGTTAACCTATAACGCAACAGATTCGCCAGATTTGAGTGACGTGACTAGCATGGCTCGTATGTTCCGAGGAGCTTCGTCTTTTAATGCGAGTGATTTGAATACTTGGGATGTGAGTACCATCACAGATATGAATAACTTATTTTCAGCTGCCTCCGTTTTCAATGGGAATATCAGTGCGTGGAATGTCAGTAATGTGACGAATATGGAAGCAATGTTTCAATCTGCTTCAGCCTTCAACCAGCCTATTGGCGATTGGAATACGAGCAAGGTGACGGCTATGGAGTTTCTATTTGAAAGTGCAGGTGCTTTTAATCAAGATATTTCTGATTGGGATATCAGTAATTTAACCTCCACATTTGCCATGTTTAGTGATGCGAGTAGTTTCGACCAAAACTTGGGCGATTGGAATATGAGCAATGCCACTTTTGTTGCATTGATGTTCAATAATGCAGGCTTATCTTTAAGTAATTACGACAGTACTTTGATTGGATGGGCTGCCCAGACCTTACAATCAAATCTTTTCCTGAGTGTGAATGGATTGAAGTACTGCTTTGCCACAGCAGAACGACAACATATTATTGATACTTATGGTTGGTCATTTGGAGGCGATGCTCAAGGTTGTTCTGATTTTGCCTTTACCATGACTTGGGAAACGACATCCGCCAGTGAATCCATTACCATTCCTACTAATTCAAATTATACCTATGATTATCAAATCATTTGGGGAGATGGTACGACCGAAAGAAGTTTAACAGGAGATGCCACCCATACATATGCCACAGCAGGCACTTATACCATCGAAATTGTTGGCACATTCCCAAGCATCTATTTTAATAATGGTGGTGATAAGGATAAAATCCAGACCATTGAGCAATGGGGACCTCAAACTTGGAGCAGTTTGGATAGTGCGTTTTATGGCTGTAGCAATTTAACCATCAATGCGACGGATACACTTGATTTGAGTAATGTCAGCAGTTTAGTAGCCACTTTTCGGGAGGCAAGTGCTATGAACAGTGGCCTATTGGGTTGGGACTTAAGCAATATTACTTCTACCGCTTACCTATTTCAAGGCGCAACGGCATTCAATCAAGACATTAGTAGTTGGAATGTAGCTAGTATCACAGATATGACTTCCATGTTTGAAGATGCCAAAGCATTTGACCAAAACATAGGCAACTGGAATATCTCCAGTTTAGTTACAGCCGATAACATGCTGGATAGCACGGGTCTTTCCGAAGAAAATTACGAAAACATCCTCTCAAATTGGTCGACTCTGACATTACAAAATAACGTAGCAATAGGTGTTGCTGGCCTATCTTATTGCGATGCCTATTCGGATCGGCAAAGCATAATTGATAATTATAGTTGGACGTTTTCAGGAGATGTAGAAGACTGTTCGGAGAAAGCTTTTATGACTACTTGGGAAATACCTGCTTCATTAACCATTACAATTCCAACTACAGGTTCAGGATATGATTATACGGTGTACTGGGGAGATGGTACAATAGAACGAAATGTGACAGGAGATGCTACGCATACTTATGCGACAACGGGAACGTATACGGTAGTAATTTCTGGCGCATTCCCTCGCATTTATTTTAATAATACTGGCTCTCATAATCATTTATTAACTGTGGAGCAATGGGGCGAAATAGCGTGGAATTCAATGGAACGTGCATTTACAGGATGTGAAAACTTAAAAATCAATGCCACAGATGCGCCAGACCTGAGTAGCTGTACTTCCATGGATAGGATGTTTTGGGGATGTGACTCCTTAAACCAAGACATCAGCCACTGGAATGTGAGCAACATTACGCATATGGATTACCTATTCTTGCAAGCGAGTACCTTTAATCAGCCGTTAAATCCATGGAATGTGAGTAGTGTCCAAAGCATGATTTCTATGTTTAGCAATGCAGACAGCTTCAATCAGCCTTTGGATACGTGGGAGGTATCAGCAGTAACTTCTATGAATAGCATGTTTTCTGGAACAGATAACTTTAACCAAGATATTTCAGGTTGGAATGTGGCGAAGGTGACAGATATGGTCGAAATGTTTAACAATGCCGTAAATTTTAATGCAAACATTGGTGCATGGAATGTATCAAATGTGGAAAACATGGAGGGCATGTTTGGTGACGCAAGTGCTTTTGACCAAGATATCAGCAATTGGAACGTCGCTAAAGTAGCGCTTATGGATTATATGTTCTCGGGAGCAAGCAGTTTCAATCAAGATATTGGCGCTTGGAATGTTTCCAACGTATCATCCATGCAAGAGATGTTTTTTGCTGCAAGTGCTTTCAATCAAAATTTAGAAGATTGGAATGTCACAAATGTTACCGAAATGAGCGCTATGTTGAGCAATACAGCCATGTCTGTGGCTAACTATGACAGCACATTGATTGGCTGGTCGGCACTTACCTTACAACCTAATGTTAGCTTTGGAGGGAATGGGCTCAAGTATTGCACGGCCATTTCCGAACGGCAAGCGATTATTGATAACTATAATTGGTCTATAGATGATGAGGTGGATTGCTCAGGAGGAGCATTTACAACGACTTGGCAGACTACTGCTACGAATGAATCCATCACCATCCCAACGAACTCTGCTTATACCTATAATTATACAGTAGATTGGGGAGATGGCACGGTAGAATCTGGTTTTACAGGCGATGCCACACATACGTATGCTTCAGCAGGTACCTACACGGTATACATCCAACAAATTTTTCCCGCCATTTATTTTAACAACAGTGGAGATGCAGCTAAAATCCAGACTATTGAACAATGGGGAGCTATGGAATGGAGTAGCATGCAAAACGCCTTTTATGGCTGTACGAATCTGACTTATAATGCTACAGATGCACCAGACTTGAGTAAGGTAACCAATTTAAATTCGGCCTTCCAAGGTGCTACTAGTTTTAATGGAAACATTAGCAATTGGGATGTGAGCAATGTGACAAGCATGATGTCTACGTTCCAAAGCGCTTCAATTTTTGATCAGGCCATTGGCAGTTGGAATGTCAGTCAGGTACAAGATATGGATGGCATGTTTATGAATGCAGACAAGTTTAATCAAGACTTGAGTAGTTGGAATACGAGCAGCGTACAATTTATGGGACGCTTGTTCATGAGTGCCAATGCTTTCAATGGAGATGTGTCCACTTGGGATGTCAGTCAAGTGACAGATATGTCTTATGTATTTAGCAATATAGGCAGCTTCAATAGAGATATCTCTGCTTGGAATACCGCTAATGTAACCAATATGGAAAGTATGTTTAACACCTCTACAGGCTTCAATCAAGATATTTCTGGTTGGGATATAAGTAAGGTAAGTAAGACTCATAATATGTTTCTGTTGGCTACTAGCTTTGATCAAAACTTGGGTGATTGGGACATGAGAAATGTAAGTGATGTTCGCTCGATGTTTAGGAACAGTGGTATGTCACTCGAGAGTTACGATAGTACGTTGATCGGGTGGGCCACGCAGACGTTACAAAGCAACCTCACGTTTGGAGTCGATAACCTGACCTACTGCAAGGGGGCAACGGCACGACAAAGCATTGCTGCAAATTACTTCTGGACGTTTAGTGGAGATGAATTGGATTGCTCGGCAACCGCCTTCACCATTACCTGGGAAACAACTACTGCCAGTGAATCGCTTACGCTTCCTACCCATCCAAGTTACACCTATGATTATAACATTGATTGGGGAGATGGAACAATTGAAGAAGGATTAACGGGAGATGCTACGCACACCTATAGCTCAGCAGGTACTTATACGGTAGAAATTTCAGGTACTTTCCCTGCCATTTACTTTAACAACAGTGGAGATGCAGCTAAAATCCAAACGATTGAACAATGGGGAGATATGGAATGGAGTAGCATGCAGAATGCTTTTTATGGCTGTACGAATCTGACCTATAATGCCACAGATGCACCTGACTTGGATAATGTGACCAATTTAAATTCGGCCTTTCAAGGCGCTACTAGTTTCAATGGAGACATTAGCAATTGGGATGTGAGCAATGTGACAAGCATGATGTCTACGTTCCAAAGCGCTTCAATTTTTGATCAGGCCATTGGCAGTTGGAATGTCAGTAAGGTACAAGATATGGATGGCATGTTTATGAATGCAGACAAGTTCAATCAAGACCTGAGTAGTTGGAATACAAGCAGCCTACGCTTTATGGGGCGTTTGTTCAGGAGTGCCAATGCTTTCAAAGGAGATATTTCCACTTGGGATGTCAGTCAAGTGAGAGACATGTCTTTTGCTTTTAGCAATATAGGTAATTTTAATGGAGATCTATCCGCTTGGAATACCGCTAATGTCAACAATATGGAAAATATGTTCAATACCTCCACAGGCTTCAATCAAGATATTTCTGGCTGGGATTTAAGTAATGTAGGTAAAGTGAATAACATGTTCATATTTGCGACTAGCTTTGATCAAAACTTGGGTGATTGGGACATGAGTAATGTCAGTGATGTCAGCTTGATGTTTAGGAACAGTGGCATGTCTACCGCAAATTACGACAGCACTTTGATGGGTTGGTCTGCACAAACCTTGCAAAGTAACCTCACGCTTGGGGCAACGGGTTTAACCTACTGTTTAGCAATACCCGAGCGTCAAAAAATAATAGATGACTTTAATTGGGTAATTAATGATGATGGGCTAAGTACAAGTTGTGCAGCAACTCGATGGAATGGAAGTACATGGACTAATAATCAACCCACATCAAGCATCACTGCATATATAGAAAGTGATTATGACACGTATACGGATGGAGAATTAGAAGTAGAAAATCTAATTGTGCAAACAGGACATACATTAACTGTGCGCGGAGATAGTTCGGTAACTGTTGCGGGTGATTTGACGAATGAAGGTATGATTACGGTACAAGACACCACTTCTTTTGTTCAAACGGCTACTTCGCCTAGCAATTTAGGAACTGGGGGATACACCGTAGCACGGGAAGTAGTAGACCACCGATTGCAATTCAATTATTGGACTTCTCCTGTTCAAAATACGGATATCGCCACAGTTTTTGGAAGTACAGGAGAAGATTTTTACACATTTGATGCAGCGTCACAAGCATGGGCAACAGCTGATCAGCATGCGACTTTAGGAGCAGGGGAAGGTTTTATTGCCACAGGTATGAGCAATACCGCAACAACCATCACGCGTTCATTTTCTGACAGCATGGGCTTTCACTCTGGAACAATCATGCTGACTCCCGAATTTGATGGCATAACTGGCGATCCAGGCAAAAATTGGAATTTGGTGGGCAATCCTTACCCATCAGGCTTAGATGCTGTGCAGTTTTTGAGTGACAACAGTAGTGTGATCGAAAACGCGGTATATTTATGGAGCTCAGCAGGAAACGATTCGGCTGGAGTTGATACCGATTATGCCACTATGAATGCGGCAGGAACAGTAAATGCAGGTGGAAGCGGCATTGCCCCATCCTCAGCGAACATCTCTTCTTGTCAAGGTTTCTTTGTTCAAACGAAGGCCGTGGGAGATATTACCTTCCAAAATAGCCAGCGCACAAATACCAACAATACCTTTATGCGAACTGCTCAGCAGGGAGCGCGTGCTTGGATTTCGGTGACCTTGAATGATCAAACCTCCAATGAAATCCTGCTCGGCTTTTTTGAAGATGGGGAATGGGAAAAAGATCGCTACGATGCTGCAAAACTATCGGGAAATGCCCATTTAGCTTTCTATAGCCAACAGGCATGTACGGGCGAAAAACCTTTCGCCCCAACACCTTGCCCATTTGAAGCGGACAATAAAAAATGGGTCATCCAAGGCCTCCCATCTCTTGACGAGGAAGGAGCGATTATCCCATTAGGATTAGAAGCCAAAACGACAGGGAAATACACTTTCTCCATCAATCACCTAGCTAATTTTCCAGAAGAAGCACAACTTTATTTCTATGATGCATTGACTGAAAAAAGTATTCATTTACAAGAACATGTTTATACGCTTGAATTGGATGAAGGAACTTACGAAGAACGTTTTTATTTGAACCTAATCCCAAGTCGAGTGACAAGTGTAGCACAAGAGGAAAAAGATAGGGGAGTCAAGGCTTATGCTTACCAAGATCAGATTCATATCCAATTTAAAAATGTGTCAGCAGCGTCAGCAAATATAGGAGTTTTTGATATTTCGGGAAGGCTAGTTTACGAGCTGAAAAATGAAAAGGAGTTGAATTTAACGATTCCGATAATTAAAGCAGGAATTTACATTTTAAAGCTAGAAAATGAGTATGGCGTACTCAGTAAAAAATTGCTAATAAAGTAGTACCATCTAGTGTAAAAGACATATTATACCAATTTTTCAGGCTATGTGGATTCCGCATAGCCTGATTTTTTATAAGTATTCCTTGATATTTATTTTTGAGAAACTCGTGATACCTCTGTGATACTTTTTTGTTTCCTTCGATGTTGAAAGATGGACATTCGCTTTATGTCATTAGTTGTGTTGAAAAATCGAAAAACTAAAAAATGAAAACCAAAAATATCTTCCGATTAATTATGGGATTGCTTGTCGGAGTTATCCTACAGTCTTGTATTGGTGATGATATTATTCAAGATTTTGTTCCTGAACAAGTTCGCATCATGAGTGCTCCTGATAGTTTAACGCTAGGACAACCTCACCAGTTTATGGCGAACTTCTTTAATAATGTGGGCATGATGGAATCTGCCACCATTACCTGGGCTAGTAGTGATGAAACGATCTTAACCATTGATCAAACAGGATTGGCTAATCCCTTAGCCTTGGGTAGTGTGATTGTGACAGCACGTTACCAAACTGCCACAGAAACCCTCACCGATGAAACGGTTATTCAAGTAGCTGAAACTGTAGCGGGCGGGATGCTCAAAGAACGGGCGGTTACCATCGCTACTACCAGTTCTTATGCCTTGCAAGGAACAGGTGGATTAAAAGAAACAGCCTCAGGCGATTTAGTATTAGAAGTGGATGAGGATTACATCGCAGATACTGCCTTGCCTGGTTTATACGTGTACCTAACGAATAATCCGAACACGAGTGCAGGGGCACTGGAAATTGGTAGAGTTACGGTATTCTCAGGCGCTCATTCATATACAATCTCAGGAGTCAATATTGAGGATTACGAATATGTATTGTATTACTGTAAGCCATTTAATGTAAAAGTAGGTGATGGTAAATTGGAAGATTAACCAATCAAAATTTAAAAATATGAAGTCGATTAAGCATATTCTAGTCGTGTTATTTTGCATTGGTTTGACCTTTCAGGCTGTTGCTGGTGGTGGTTGGACGAAGAAGAAAGGTACAGGCTATTTTAAGTTATCACAATGGTGGTTGATTTCCGATCAGCACTTTACCAGTACAGGTGCAATTGACCCCAATCAAACTATGGGTTTATTTAATACCAGTATTTATGCTGAATACGGTTTAACGGACCGTTTTACGAGTATTGTATATGCGCCATTATTTAGTCGAGCGTTATTCTACAATCAAATTTCAGGGACAACTGGGGAGGTGTTAACATCTGGCGAAGCCATTAATTCAATTGGTGATACAGACATTACCTTAAAGTACGGACTGATTCAAGATAAGAAAATTGTATTGAGTAGTTCACTGATGTTGGGCTTGCCTTTAGGAAATAACAGTGGAGGGTCGGCAGGAAACCTACAAACAGGAGATGGAGAGTTTAACCAAATGATTCGCCTTGATGCAAGTACTTCATTGAACATTAAGAATCTTCCGACCTTTTATACCATTTATGCAGGCGTAAACAACCGAACAAATGGATTTTCTGATGAGTTTCGCTATGGCATTGAAGCAGGTTTTTTGGCTTTCGATAGTAAAGTCATTGGCGTAGGTAGACTATATGGTATTCAATCCTTTCAAAATGGTAATACCAATGCAGAAGGGGCGGCAGATAC
>JBMYQA010000256.1:0-9081 GCA_049600855.1 Flammeovirgaceae bacterium
TGAAGTCGCTATCAAAAGACGACTTCAACCTTAAGCCTATGCGCTAAACACATACGTATATTCATATGCTTGAGCCGTTTTTGGAAGATTAAGCCAATTGCAAAGGTAAATCTCGTAAACGCTGTCCTGTAATTCGAAACACCGCATTGGCAATCGCTGCGGCAATGGGGCCCAAAGGAGGCTCTCCAACGGTTCCTGGCTTATCGTCATTTTCAAGGATGACAACATCAATTTCTTTGGGCGCATCTCGCATCAGTGCCATTCGGTAAGGGCCATAAATTACAGGTCGTAATGCCCCGTTTTTTACATACATGCGTTCATACAAGGAAGCACTCATTCCCATAATGATGGAGCCTTCACACTGAGCGCGCACTTGATCTGGATTCACGGCTAATCCACAATCAATCACACAAGTAACCTTATGTACTTTGATAGCTTTATCTACCACTGAAACTTCTACCACATGGGCAACAGGAGTTCCTGCGTCAGTAGAAGCGGCAAAACCCATCGCTTTTCCATCTTTTACTTCATCGCTATAGTTTCCTTTTTCTGCCGCAGTTTGGATTACTTGTTTTAAGCGTTCACCTGCTTTGTCATCTTGGATTTGGTCTAGGCGGTATTGAATGGGGTCTTTATTTGCTTTTAGTGCTAGTTCATCTATAAAACTTTCAATGGCAAAGGTATTGGCGAGTAAGCCTAAGCTTCGCCACCAACTGGTGGCAAAAGGCAATTGCACGCGCCAAGAAATAGCACGGTAGTTGGGAATATTACGGTATTGGATTAATCCCCCTCGCCATGCGCCGAAGTCACCACCTAACATGGCTGGAACGAAGTTGGGTAATAAGGCAGAGTTGTAGGCGACATCTCCGCTCGAAAGGTTGTGTTCAATGGCCTCAATCATTCCATTCGCATCTAACTTTGCTTTTAATACATGATGTGTAGGCGGACGGAATGTATCGTTTTGAAACTCTTCTTTTCGATCAAAGAAGCATTTTACAGGTTTGCCAACTGCTTTAGATAACACGGCTGCTTGAATGGCGTTTGGCGTGTGTAACCTTCGGCCAAAGCCACCACCAAGGTAAGTGGGAATAATATTCACTTGTTCCTTTTCGAAGCCTAAGCGAGCAGCGACTTCCTTTCGGGTAATTCCGACTACTTGTGTAGAAATGATGACGGTAGCCTTATCTTCTTCTACATAGGCGACAGCGCCATTAGGTTCCATTTGTGCATGTGCGCCAATGGGACTGCTGAACTCCGCGGTAATGACTTCTTCACCATGTTGAAGTAAGGATTCAGCATCTCCTGTTTTTTGAATGACATGAGGCGTTCCTTTACCCACCTGAATCATATCTTCAATATCTTTACTCTCCCAGTTTTTCTCCGTTTTCCACGTGACTTGAATCGTCTTTTTGGCATTTTCGGCCTCAATGCGAGAGTTGGCAATGACACCTACAAAATCATGTTCTTCCACAATTTTAACTACGCCAGGCATAGCAGCAGCTTTACTGGTATCGGCACTTACATAGCTAGCGCCAATTTTATCTGGCCGAACGACGGCACCATACAACATATCAGGTAACTGCGCATCCATTCCAAAAATGGGTGCGCCCATCACTTTGTCAATGAGGTCTACCCTTGAGATGGGTTTGCCAACAAATTTATAATCATTCATGGCCTTCAAAGGCGGAGTTTCAGGGATTTCCCATTCAGTTTCTCCATCGACAAGTTCCCCATATGTCATGGATTTGCCATTTCCTGAAACAATTCCATCTTTTACAGTTAAGGAAGCGACATCAACGCCCCATTTACTAGCCGCTTTATTTTTCAACATTTCTCGCATAGTGGCGGCTAACTCTCGAAGAGGCTGCCATAATCCAGCAATCGAAAGGCTCCCGCCTGTAGCTGTGGCATCAACATTTCCTGAAGCAGTTGTGGCATGTACAATGTTGATTTGACTGATGTCTACTTCTAATTCCTCTGCTGCAATTTGTGCTAAGCCAGTAAATGTGCCTTGTCCCATTTCTACTTTGGGACTATGGAAAATAATTTCATTGGTTTTGGTAATTTCAAACCAGATGAGTGGGTCAGAAGTTTCGCCCATGTAAGCAGGAATCGCACTTTCCATGCCTGCTATCACGGAGCGTCTGATTGGGTTTCGAGCTAGGTAGGTCGCGCCTAATATGACTCCTGTGCCTCCTGCAGCAAGGCGAAGAATGAATTTTCTTCTGGATATCTTTTTCTTAGCCATGATGTTAGGAATTTATTGTGGAAATAGCGTTTTTAATTTCAGCTGCACGGTGAATGGCTTTGCGCATTCGATAATACGTTCCACAACGACACACATTAATGATGTTATCATCGATATCTTGATCGGTTGGATTCGGGTTTTTAGTCAGCAATGCTGCTGTTGCCATCATAAAGCCAGGTTGGCAATAGCCACATTGAGGAACAATTTCTTCTATCCATGCTTGTTGTACGGGATGTGGGTTTTCAACAGTACCTAACCCTTCAATCGTGGTGATGTTTTTTCCTTCTGCGTATTTTGATGCGAATGAACACGCACGTACTGCTTCGCCATTAACATGGATTGTACAAGCCCCACAAGCTGCTTTTCCGCAGCCAAATTTGGTGCCCTTTAAATCGAGCACATCTCTGATTACCCAGAGTAAAGGCGCTTCTCCATCCGTTTCTACCGTTTTAGAGTCGCCATTAATCGTAAATGAGATTTTCATAGCTTAATTGGTTTATTCGTTTATTCTTCAGGGATGATTGCGCCTTCTTCAATCCATAACTTTACCGCAGCGATGTAATCTTCTTTAGATACGGGCGGTTTTTCTCTAGGAATGCCTTCTGCGTTTACGCCAGGTTCAAAAGCCCAAAGTACCAATTCATGTTCGGTCAGGTGATGCATAATGTCTTCAGGGGAGCGATTGCCATTCTTGGAGCGATCCATCATGGATTTGGCAATTTCAATGCGGCTCAAGCCTTGCCAAGCCATGCTTTCTGGGGCTAATGCCCATTCGGGTGCACCAGGGACACCTGAGTAATTATTGTTAGAATCTTGATGACATGTGTTGCAGTTTACCGCTTCCACACCAAAGTTATTTTTCCCTCGCTGAATGCCAAACAAATGTTTGTGGCTGTCTTCTCCCTGACGTGGATGTTTATCGGCAGGATGGCAGTTGACACACCGTTTGTGGGTAAGTACGTCCATCATGGTGTGAAATGCTTGATCAGAAGTAAACCGTTCTTTGGCTTCTTTATGGACAAACTTGGGCTGAGGCTTTTTGGGTTTAGAAATGCTATGGTAAGCAATCACTAACCCGCCAATCAGGATAGGAATGGCAAAAAGTAGTCGGTATTTTTTCATTTGAGAGCTGTTTGAATGTAAATGAGATTATATCAATGAATTTTAGCAT
This sequence comes from Flammeovirgaceae bacterium, assembly GCA_049600855.1. Lineage (GTDB taxonomy): Bacteria > Bacteroidota > Bacteroidia > Cytophagales > Flammeovirgaceae > JBMYQA01. The sequence goes on from JBMYQA010000256.1 coordinate 3,420, forward strand.
CAAAAGAAATAGTGGGATTGATCTAGTAAAAATGCTGTATTCATTTTACTTACCTGCTTATTAGCGTAGTAAATTAGAATGTGTATTTGTCCATAATAATAAAGGTCGTATTTCACATCATTGAATTTATGTTTAACAACTTTTCAAATAATCCGCTACATTTGGCACACCACACTTTTTTAAAAAGGTAATTTTTTGTTCAAACTCATGAACCTTTGTCCCTTGAGATAAATACTTTAATAATCTCTTATTTTGGGCAATAATTACTTGTTTACCTCGATTAAACTGGTTTGTAGCTGTATTGAGTTTCTCTTCATTATCATGAGGTATAGACGATAACTTTTTATTTTTAGGTCTGTTGATAAAATATAGCACTGTTTGAGCATCTTTTTGCCCATATCTTAAAAGAAATACTACTTGGTAATCCTTGTTATCATCCGACCAGATAGCGAAGTTTCTTCTACGGTATAACTCTTTATCATCTTCAGAAAAAAGAATACTAAACGTGTAATTATCAAATTTTTGATGTTGTATGAGGTTTTTATAAATAATTCGTTGTTGTGCTTCAAAGTACTCCTTATCTTCTAACTTATTGGAGTTAACTTGGAAAATACGTTCAATTTTAGCTCCTTGTAATAAGGCAACTTCCTGTTTCTCAATAAATCGCTCAATATCGTATAAACAGTACCAGAATCTATCTAAAGATATGGTTTTATAAGACATACCTTGTTGGAGTTCTGACATGTACCAAAAAAAGCAATGGGACATCCGTTGATTTTTATGAGTATGGCTAATGCGTAACTCACAATCATCTAATCCTTTTAACCTTCGATGAAATAAATCAATTTCATATTTCAAATGATCCATTCGAATTGAATTATTGGGAACTCGTTTGATAAAGTTTTTGACTTCGCTGTAACTTTTGAAGAGCTGATTGTCAAATGGAATATATTTTTCAAAGTCATCTTGAGATTTAATGACTCTGCCTTTTACTCCTTCTTTTTCCCAAAATTGGTCGAAGTGGGTTTTAAATTTTTGAATAATGCTTATATCTTGACTATAAAACACCATAGAGGTATCAATAACATCTATATCATTGTTTTTAGTGTGCAAGGTCAAAAAAAGAATAGACTGGTTTTTTTCGTGAGAATCGATGATAGCATACGTGTAAGCAAGCCTCAAGTTTCCATAAAGAACAATATCGAATTTATTTTTACTGCTGTTTCCCAGGATCTTATAACATCTTTCTAAATGTGTCCTGAATGTGTCTTTTAAGAGGTGTTGTGTGATACGCTTAATGACAAATTTGCCATCTCCACTATCAGCAAGCCGTGATTCAATTTCTTTATAATAATCTAGTATATATGGGTTTAAAGAATCTTCTACTAAATCTTGACGTCCAGAACCAATAACTCTCATGGATTGAGCCTTTCTTATCGCTTTACAGGCCATTTCCATTCCCCGATTGCTATCTATTAGTTTTAATCCTCCTTTGATGTCAGAGAATGATATTACGTTTTGATGTAAACTTTGCTCAATGGCAGTTAAAAGCTGTAGAATGCTTAAAGCTATTCTATTAATCTCTGTGTTAATAAATGAGGAATCTTCAGTGCGTATCCTTTTATCTTTGGATAAACGTTCGAAGTCTTGGGCAAGAACTACTAACTCTTCTTCAAAAGAGGCATAATCTCCATTAATAAGATTGGATTTATAGTTGTCTAGTAATTTTCTGATAGAACCAATTGCTAACTTTAATTTGCTTTTAAAAATGAGTTCTTTAATTCTTTGGATTTCATCATTCATTTCTTGATTATTTTTCTGTATTGTAATGAGAATAAACTAAGCTTGTTTATAAATTACTGACAAATAAGAATTTAACCAAAAAATAAGAAATGCTAATATGTAAAATACCCGTTTATGAGTATTACAGTCACCAATAAATAATTGAAGTACTAAAGAAGATATTTTATAGTTATTGATTAGAAAACCCCCTCTTTTACCACCTCACTATTCGTTGCTGCCAACCAGTTTGATTAGGTGATTTTCAAAGTCCTACCTATTTTTGTCTTTTTTGAAAGCCCCCTACTTTACTAATAGCATGGATATACTGTTAATCATTTGCCTCCTTTACCTTATATTGAATGAATACAAAACGCACACCACTACCTTTTTAAATAAATACCTCCGCGAAAAATCGGAAATCGTGCAGGAGGAACCCCCAATCAATAATTAATAAGCTATAGGCCTGTAATCGGTATTAGTGAAACTGGAATAAGTATACATGAATACCCGTTGATGCCCCTAATTTTGTGCAGTTGTTAAAGTGAAAGATAGCAAACTCAACAATACTTTATTATGAAAGTCATACTTACAGGTGCAACAGGAATGATTGGCAAAGGAGTGCTTTATGAGTGTCTCGATAGCGATGTGGTAGAACATGTATTAGTAGTTGGTAGAAATTCGGTGGAGATGAATCATCCAAAATTAAAGGAATTGGTCATCAAAGATATGTATGATTTAACCGAAATCAGCGCCCAGCTCAAGGGATATGATGCGTGTTTCTTTTGTTTAGGCATTTCAGCGTTTCGGATGTCTGAAGCGGATTATACTCGAATTACCTATGACCTCACCTTAAACTTTGCTCAAATGGTATTGGCACAAAGCCCTCAAGCCACCTTTATTTACGTTTCGGGTGAAGGAACAGACAGTACTGAAAAAAGTTTGAGCATGTGGGCAAGAGTGAAGGGAAAAACAGAAAATGATCTGTTGAAACTGGGATTTGGGCAAGCTTACATGTTTCGACCAGGAGCGATTTATCCAGAACGAGGGATTCGATCCAGAACACCAATCTACAATACCTTCTTACCTGTATTGAAAATGCTATATCCTGCATTAAAAACGTTTTTCCCTAACAAAATCACAACGACATCTAACATTGGAAAAGCGATGATCCGTTTAGCGCAGCAGCAGTATAAAAAGCAGCACATTATTAGTGAAGATATTAATCGTTTAGCAGTGCTAGCAGATTAGCATCTGAGTAAAATCGGTGTAACTTTGTGGCGATCTCAATTTTATCCTTGGCTTACCCAAATATTTAGTGTTTAAACCCCACTAGTTACATGAGTACACATGACCAGCAAAAAGAACTCGTTCTCCACGGAAATTTGACGAACGTCATGTGGCAACTTTCCCTTCCAGCCATTGCTGCAATGGTTCTTTTTGGGCTAAATGCTTTTATGGATACCGTATTTATTGGGCAGCTGATGAATGAAACTGCGCTAGCAGGGGTGGCCTTAGCTTATCCCTTGACAGGCCTCACCATGGGCTTGGGGACATGGGCAGGCACAGGAGCAGGAAATATATTGAGCATTGCCTTAGGAAAAGATGATCGGGAAACGCAAAAAAAGTTACTGCCGAATGCCATTTTTTTTATGTTCGTAAGCACCTTCCTTTTAGCGCTTCCTGCATATATTTTTGCTGAAGAGTTGATTCGCTTTATGGCGGGTACAGGTGAGGTATTAGATTATGGAACACGGTACTTTAAACAAACACTGCTTGCTGCTCCTTTATGGGTATTTGGTTTAGCTTTTAATTTCATCGTGCGTGCTGAGGGCAAAATGAAAGCGGCTGCCATCATGATGAGTTATGGATTTGGGGTAAACTTAGTGCTCACCCCAATTTTTATTCATTACCTTCAGCTGGGCGTAGAAGGTGCCGCTTGGGCAACAAATATTGGAATGGCTATTTATTGTTGGGTGGGCTATCGCTATTTCCGCAAAGGCAAGGCTTCTTTTCAGGCCAATGTTAACTCCATCGCTTATGATAAGGAAATCTTGAAATCCATACTGAAAATGGGATTTCCAGGTTACATCATGACGATCATGGGTTTGGTGCAATCACTTGTTGTATTTCATGCGATTGTTGAAATTGGAAATGATAGTGATTTAGCGTTTTTTGCGGCTGCCAATCGGATTTTATTATTATTAATGACTCCTTTATTTGGATTAATGCGTTCGCTTCAGCCTGTTGTTGGCATAAATTATGGGGCCATGCAATACAAGCGGGTAAAAGAGTCCTTCTTGTTGTTTTGCAAAACTGGCTTTTGGCTCATTGCTCCTTTTTGGTTAATACTGACGATTTTTCCAGAAGGCAGTTTACGATTAGTCTTGCCTGATGCCCACCTCACCGAAACAGATTTATGGAACTTGAGAGTCTATATGTTGGTATTGCCCATGCTTCCTTTTGTATTTATGGCCTTAACCTATTTGCCCGCCATTGAAAAACCCAAATATGCCAGCTTTATAGGTTTAGCACGTCAGCTCGTTTTTTATGTGCCTGTAATGTTGTTTCTCCCCCGATGGATGGGCATTGAAGGAGTCTATTATGGATCAACTGTGATTGATTTAGTAGTTACGCTTATTTTAGTTTATATGGTTTGGACAACCTTTAAAGCCTTGCCCGATGACGTGAAGGAGACTGAATTGAAGCAGGTTAAGGCGGTGGAATAGGGGAGAAGGGCTCGTGAGATGTCTATTAAATAAGTAGTTTACTACTGGCCTAAATTTTATATTTTTTGGCAGTTTTTTATTATAATGATAGGTATAACACTACCAATCTTTGTAATACGTCATTAACCAAACGAACGAATAATTTTACTACCTCCATTTTACAAAGCCTAACAATCTGTCATTTAAAAAGAACAACTATGAAAACTTGTATTTATGCTTTGTTAATGATGTGCTTTATGTTCGTTACGGTGAATTCAAATGCGCAATCTGCAATTCAAGGGACAACGATTAAAACATGTGCTTGTAAAAGAGCCTTCGTTTCCCAAACGGATCCTGTAACACTCGCTATTAACCAGAATGGAAAATTCCATGAGTTGTATTGGTTAGTTAAGCAACCGCAAAATTTCTCTCATTTTATTGTAGAAGCGAGTCCTTTTGGAGAACGATTTCTCCCCATTGAAACGGTAAAAGTGAATGCGCAATCAGATGCTTTACAGGATTATCATATTCAGCTGAAGCACACTACAGAGGCACCAAGCCATTATCGGATAAAGGTGGTGAAGACGGATCAGTCGCATTTTTATTCGAAAGTGCTAAATGTGAATAAATTACCTCAACACGTTTATCCCTTATTTTTCATTAGTCAGCAACGCTTAAATATATTTCAGGCAGACAAATCGGGAAAGCCTTATCAAATGCGCATTTGCAATACCGACGGGAAATTCATGAAAAACTTTGAGTTGAGTGATAATTATGAAATGGCACTTAGTGAGCTAGAGAAAGGAAGTTATATTATCCATTACGAAAATCAAAGTTTGCAAGGAAGTTGGCGTTTCGTGAAGCATTAAGGCGATTTGAGAAGGACAATCCTCACTTTTTAATAGCTTTCACAAAATGAAACCACCTATTCTTTTTGTGAAAGACTATTTCATATTTTGAGGCAAGGTAATTAAAGCATCTTTTTCCCCATAACGGATACATACCAAATTCAATTGTTATAAGTTTTCTAACTTGCTTAAAACTCGAAAGTTAGGAAACTTTCGCTCATGGATTCCAGCAATTCTCACTTTCATTTCGACGCAGAGCCCGACATGGAATGGGAGAAATCTATGTGCCCATTAAAATGCGAAATCATGTGCCCAAGTAAGCCAGAT
>JBMYQA010000257.1:0-9029 GCA_049600855.1 Flammeovirgaceae bacterium
ATCTTCAGATTTACGTTTATAGCAAAGTGTTAAATTACTTCGTTTACAGTGTACTTATGTCGATCATTTGAATAAATAACCCATTAAATGTCATCATTACAATCATATAAAAATACACAGCTAGTAAAAAAACTAGCAAAACAACTCGGCTTTGATTTTTGTGGGATTTCTAAGGCTACTTTTTTAGAAGATGATGCGCCTAAACTGGAAAATTGGCTGAAACAGGGGAGGCATGGGCAAATGCATTACATGGAAAATTACTTTGATAAGCGGTTAGATCCAACCAAGTTGGTACCTGGCGCAAAATCCGTGGTATCGCTAGTATACAATTACTATCCTGAAAAAGACTTAGCAAATGACGATTCTTATAAGGTTGCTAAATATGCTTATGGCGAAGACTATCATTTTGTAATCAAAAGGCAATTGAAAGAACTCGTAAAGCAATTGGAAGCGGTATTAGGTGAAATTAATGGCCGCGTATTTGTCGATTCTGCTCCCGTAATGGAGCGCTCTTGGGCTGTAAAAGGAGGATTAGGCTGGATGGGCAAACACACCTTGTTAATCAATAAAGGTCATGGAAGCTTTTTCTTTTTAGCTGAGTTGATTAGTGATTTAGCGTTAGAAGAAGATGGGCCAATTAAAGATTATTGTGGAACCTGTACGCGTTGTATAGATGCATGCCCAACAGATGCGATTTTTGAACCCTATCAATTAGATGCGAGTAAATGCATTTCTTATTTCACCATCGAATTGAAAGACGCTATTCCAAAAGAAGTGGAAGGCAAATTTGAAGATTGGATATTTGGTTGCGATATCTGCCAAGATGTATGCCCTTGGAATCGTTTTTCTAAGCCCCATCAAACGGCACAATTTCACCCGCATCCCGACTTAGAAAACATGAATAAGAACGATTGGGAGGAAATTACAGAAGAGGTATTTCGAACCATTTTCAAAAAGTCGGCCGTAAAGCGAACCAAACTTCAAGGATTAAAACGGAATATTGAATTTGTGAAGAATAAGCAGAAAAGCTAATTAAAGCCAGCCTTTCCGTTTAAACCATAAATACGCCAACACAGTAATTACTAACATAATCATGATGGCGATGGGATAACCCAATTCGAACTCCAACTCTGGCATGTATTTAAAATTCATGCCATAAAGTCCCACAATAAAGGTGAGGGGTAAGAAAAATACAGAGAAAATGGTTAATACACCCATCACCTCATTGGTGCGATGAGAGGCGAGCGATAAATGGAGATTCAATAAGTTATTCACGTTTTCGTGCAATCCGTCGGCAAAGAAAAATAAGGTTTCACAGCTATCGCTCAAATCTTGACTAAATGGATCTTCCGAGTTGTCATATTTTTGGATTTCCATTAAGGTTCCTTTCGTGAGGAATAAAATCCGTTTAAAAATCGAAGATCGCCTTTTCACAATATACAAATCTCGGATAATATCAGCGCCTTTTTCTCCTTCAAAAATGCGTTTTTCGTAATCATCTAATTGCTCCGTATCTTCTTGCATGGCAGTATCAAAGGTATAGATGATGGTATGAACAAAGTCATTAAATAAATGCCGAAGTGTTGGATCGTTTACTTGTTGATAGTTTCGCCATTTATCTTTTAAGCCTTCTAAGAATGGTTCACTCCTCCGATGAATGGTAATGAAAAATTCCTCGGAGACAAAGACCGCTACTTTATTGGTTAACTTACGCAAATCATCCGCTTCTTTTCCTGCGGCTTCATCTCGATAACGGAGAATAATGAATAAAGCATGACCAATTTGTTCACATTTAGGCAAATGCAAAGGCGAAAGGCAATCTTTAACAGCTGCTGGATGTAATTGATATTGTTCGGTCAATAAATCAAAGTCTTCCTGCGATGGATTAATGACATCAAGCCATTCAAAATTTTCTTCAGGATTGTTGAAGATTTTCGTAATCATATAAAGGCGCTAGCGTTTTGTCAAACTTACTGTTTTTGAGGTTGACAAACAACTAGGTATTTATGGCTTAGGCTAAGTGTTTAAACTTGCGCCAATCATCAATTGAGGGCACGGTAGCCTCAATACGCACAGGTTCTTTCTTAGTAGGATGGATAAACTCCAGCCTGCGGGAATGAAGGAAGATTCTACCACCGCGCATTTTTTGCTCACTACCATACTTCATATCTCCTTTAATTGGGCATCCCATTTTGGAAAGTTGCACTCTTATTTGATGAGGCCGTCCAGTGTGTGGTGTAACTTCCAATAAGTATTCCTTACCAATCATGCCTAACAACTTGTAATCAAGCACGGCCTTTTGAGCACCATGACGAGGTTTGTAATAGCCATGAACTAAATTCTTTGCCTTATCTTTTACGAGCCAATGTGTTAAAGTACCTTCTTCTGATTCTGGATTAGTAGTAACCACTGCCCAATACGTCTTCTTAACTTCCCTAGCCTGAAATAGCTTGCTCATTCGCTCAAGCCCTTTAGACGTACGTGCTAGCAATACCAAACCGCTTACTGGACGGTCAATTCGATGAATAAGTCCGCAAAATACCTTACCAGGCTTTTCATATTTTACTCTGATGTAATCTCGTACTAACTCTACTAAAGGTTCATCGCCTGTAGCATCTCCTTGTACCAATAAACCTGCTGGTTTATTTACTGCTATGAGATGGTTGTCTTCATAGATTACTGAAAATTTTTTCTCCATTGTCATTTTTTCAATCGCAAACTGCAAAGAAAGCGGACATGAACTACATTATCAATCATCTCGAACTAGATTCGTCTTTAGTCCGCTAAAGTACCGACCATTTATTATAGGATGATCTGGCAATCTTCAGAAAAGCGACTCGATGCGTCATTTTTTTAATCAAACAAGTGTTTCCTTTTACTAAAGTTTAATGTATTGCCTTTGCCTTCGAGATAAAAAACAATCTAAAACATGTTTACCTTTTGTGGATGAAGTCATAATAAGGTAAGGGCAATGAATATAATCACTCAATGAGTTAAATGTTTGAAAATGATCAGCACCACACACATTTATGGTTGCCTATCATTTAATTACGTCAACGAAGGCTCATTTTTTTGCTAACTCTATTATGAAAAAATAATTGATTGTACAGTGTTATGCGTTTATTAGGAAACACTTTGGCAATTAAAGCTACGTTATAATGGGTAAGGCAGTAGAAAATGAATGGATGAAAAAGTAAAATCGAAGCTGAATTTATTAAACAACAATTAGTGTATATACTAACTAAACAACTGAGGAATGCCAAATTATTTAAAGAATTTAATCGCTGCCCTAGCTCTTGCAATCTGTACCGCAGTCATACTATTTTATGGGAAAATATTAACGTTTGAAGTAGAAGCGGAGACGAACGTAAAGGTAAAATTAGACTTTTTACCAGATAAGCATAAGACAGGCTCACCATTTTTTCAAGTATTGGGTAACACACCTGGCGCAGAAGACCTACCTTTAAAACAAACTGAAGTACAAGCAACTATTGCAGGAGTAATTGCAGATGTACAAGTAAAGCAGAAATACCATAATGCTAGTAAGAATACGTTAGAAGCGATCTATGTATTCCCTGCATCTACCCATGCCGCCGTATATGCCCTAGAAATGACAGTTGGAGGAAGAGTGAGTTATGCAAAAATTATTGAAAAACAGCAAGCTCGCCAAGTGTATCAACAAGCGAAAAAAGAAGGAAAATCAGCTTCTTTATTAGAACAACAACGTCCGAATATTTTTCAAATGAGTGTGGCTAATATACCACCAGGAGAGGATGTTGAAGTGGTGTTACGTTATACTGAGCTATTGGTGCCTATAAGCGGAATTTACGAGTTTGTTTACCCCACTGTGGTGGCTCCACGTTATGAAGTGGTGACTTCAGAAGATGGATGGGTGGATAACCCTTATGCGAGCGATCAGCAGTCAGCTGTTAGTCGAAGAGGCTTATTTGATATTCAAGTAGTGATTCAGGCTGGCTTGCCCGTACAACGTATTCAGAGCCCCTCTCACGATATAAAAGTGGATTATACGGGTCCAAATACGGCTACCGTCGCGTTGTCGAGCCAAATCCGTAGTGAAAAAGATTACCAACTGCAATACCAATTGAGCGGTAAACAAATTGAAACAGGGGTATTATTGTATGAAGGAGCAGACGAAAACTTCTTTTTAGCGATGATCCAACCTCCGCAAAAAGTTACCGTTGAAAATATTCCTCCACGAGAGTACGTATTCATTGTGGACGTTTCTGGCTCTATGGAAGGAGAACCTTTGGATATTACGAAGCGTTTAATGCAAAACTTATTGGAAGAGTTAAGGCCAGAAGATAAGTTTAATGTTTTATTATTTGAATATGGTAATAAGTTACTATTTCCCCAATCTTTACCACCGAATGCTCACAACCTTCAAAAGGCCATGGAATTGATTGATGCTGAACATGGCAGTGGAGGAACAGAACTGATTTCTGCATTGAAAACTGCCTTAACCTTAAAAGCAGCTAAAAATAGTTCTCGCTCATTTATCATAGTTACCGACGGACATGTTACGGTTGAAAAGGAAGCCTTTGATTTAGTAAAAGAAAATCTCGGGGATGCCAACTTCTTTGCTTTTGGTATAGGAAATAGCATGAATCGATACCTCATTGAAGGCTTAAGTCATGTAGGGAAAACAGAAGCTTTTATGATTACCAAAATGGAAGATGCTGCTGAGCAAGCAATGCGTTTCAAAGATTACATTAGCGCACCAGTATTGACTGGAATACAGGTTAAATTTGACCAATTAGCTACCGAACAACAACAAGTGCCCGATGTTTTTGCCGAACGTCCATTAATTTTATATGGTAAATATACAGGATCAGCAAAGGGAAAAATCAAGATAACGGGTTATACGGGTTTAGATGATACGTATCAAACGGAGATTGATTTATCAAACATCCAAGCTGATGAAACTTTGAAGGCATTGCGCTACTTATGGGCTAGAAATCGAATTAAATTGCTAGATGATTATGAAAACCTATCTTACAATACGAATCATCGGGAAGAAATCACTCAACTAGGATTAAAGTATAATTTATTAACCGATTACACTTCATTTGTGGCAGTTGATGAAGCCAATGCAGATAAAATTAGCGTTCAGAAAGATCGAATAGTTGGAAATCAGCATTTGTTTGCCGAAGAAGAAGGATATCAGTTTGTCAGTCGAGGGGGCATTGTCTCTAATACGAACTATGTAGCAGATTCTACCGTACTCTATGCGCATAATACAGCAGATGGAGGAAATGGCTTTCACCTGAGCGAACGCACCAATTCATTAAATGATGTAGAACGACTCACACAGACGTATCAATTGCCCCAGCAATCCTATGAAGAACTGATAGCCCTATGCCAAGTGATGGACCAAAAGATCGTTACAGGTCAATATGTGGGGCAGGGTATTTCCCCGCACAGCTTAGCGGAAAATCTTTTGAATGCTATACCCACTCCTTTGGCTTTTATGGTCGTATTGGAACAAGCAACGTATAAAAAGCCCAAAGCTATTCGTTTAGATAGTCGTTTTTCTCCTGAACAAAAGGCATTACTTTATGGAAAGTTAGCCATTCGTACAGGGATCGCATCTGCCTTTGGAAAAGCACAGGAAGCAAAAGAATCGTATACTCAGGTATTAACATTAGGAAAAGAGCTTGGAATTGCTGTGGGAGAAAAGGGGAAGCTAATCGGGAAACATTTAGGAAAAAAAGAAGAGTTGGAGTTGTTGCTTGTGCAATTCACAAATGGTTTGAAAGCAATTGATACTGAATTGGCGCAGCAGCAAAAAGGTCATCTTTATAAATTGATGATTATTGGGGCATGGAATGAATATTTTATTAGTTTAGATCGCTTAAAGAATACTCAGAATAGTGCTTACATCAACAATCACTTTGCGCAATATTTTGCCATGACAAATGAATTAACCAAGTTTTTTGATGGGAGTTCAACAATACTAACAGATTTGCACGCTATTCAGAAGATATACCAAGAATCAATTATTACGCATCAGTAAAGCGATGGAGAACGACTTGCTTAACATTAACGATCCGATAACGCAACAGTTAATGGCATTGAATGAAGCCATTTTTAAGGAGCATGTACTTAATCATCAGACGGATGCTTTGCATTTACATGCTACAGACGATTACTGTTTGATTAATCCTATTGGAAAGTTACAAACTAAAAAAGAAGTGGTGGATGAGGTAAGTACGTTGCAGGTTATTGCCTTAGAAGTATTGACCACGCAAGTAATAGAAAAGGCGCAACTGAGAATTTTAATAGGCACACTCAAGCTAACGGGAACGATGAATGGGAATGCATTACCACCTGAAATTCGATATATGAGTGTGTTTGGCTTAGAGGAAGGCACCTGGAAATTACAATCGAGGGCATTAACTCCAGTACTCCAGATTTAGTAATGATTACTTCATCAAACTGATCTTGACTTCAGTCATTTTTTTAATTGATATCGGTCATTTTGTCATTTTTATTTTTCTCTAACTTTGAATAATGAGACATAATGACTTTTTTTTACACTAAATATTGAATGGAATACTACTTGATCATTATTGATTAAGCAATTATCAATTAAAAAAACGACAATGGACAAAGAAAAAATCTTCAATCATAAAATAAGGAACCTGTTCCACACCATCGTGCTGATTGCAGGTATGGGAGGCTTAATGGCATTATTAGGTTATTTAATGGCTGGAGTAACAGGAATTTATTGGTCCGTATTATTAGCGTTAGGTATTCTTACATTTGGGCAAGTTTCACCCAAACTCATTTTGAAAATTCAAAAGGCGCGTGCTTTATCTCCATATGAAGCCCCTGAATTGTTTGATTTAATAAGAGAACTAGCCTATCGCGCAGGATTAAGTAATATCCCTAAATTGTATTATGTACCCAGTCGTAGTCTGAATGCTTTTGCATTAGGCAGTAAGCAAGATGCATATATTGGTATTACGGCAGGCTTGATCAATACGCTGAATATGAATGAAATGGCTGGTGTTTTGGCACATGAAATGAGTCATATTAAAAATAATGATATGCGTGTAATGAGTATAGCGCGTTTATTTCACCAAATCACCAATAGCTTTTCTACCATTGGTAAAATCATGCTGTTTCTAAGTTTACCTTTATTGGTATTTGGGTATTCTCCGTTCTCATTTGTGGCCATTCTGCTGCTGCTTTTTGCGCCAACCATTAGTGATTTAATGCAAATGGCATTATCGAGAACACGAGAATTTGAGGCCGATTTGGACGCAGCTAGACTCACTGGCGATCCAAATGATTTGGCAAGTGCGCTAAAGAAGTTGGACTATTATACGACTAACCCATTTACGCGTTTGTTTGGGAAAGCGAATTATCCTGAGGCATTGAGTACGCACCCAGCAACTAAAGAACGGGTAAGGCGGTTAATGGAGTTGTATAAAACTGAAAATTATCACGCACGAACAGGGTATTTCAAGCCTAATGTCAGGGTAATTTATCCCAAAGTGAGTGCCATATAATATAAGCAAAAGTTGTTCGTAGAGCGTTCTAGCCTCTACGAACAACCTAAATAACTTTAAATTAACGCTTCCGCTTTTTTAACGACATTGCCCAATCCACTTAAATCTTTTCCGCCAGCAGTCGCGAAAAACGCTTGTCCACCACCGCCTCCTTTAATCTCTTTGGCTAACTCACGCACCATTTTACCCGCATTATAGCCTTTTTCGGCAACGAGGTTGTCAGAAATCATAATGCCAATTTGGGGTTTGCCAGCAATGTCTGCGGCAAGCACTAGAAAGAGATTATCTACTTTTTGCTTTAATTCAAAAGCCAATTGACGCAATCCATCGGCATGAGGCAACGCGATTTGCTGAGCAATGAAATTGATGCCATCTTTTGCCTGTTGGCTTTGAATTAACTGTTCTTTTACCTGTGCCAATTCTTTTTGTTGATAAGCTGCGATTTGCTTTTCCAACTGCTGCTTTTCTTCTACCAACTTCTCAACCGTCTTGCGTAAATCTTTCGGATTTTTAAAGATGGTTTTGATGTCATTCACCAAATTAAGCTGCTCATTTACAAAAGATTCAGCACGATCAGCGGTAATGGCTTCAATTCTTCGTACTCCTGCAGCTACAGAACTCTCAGCGGTAATTTTCAACAAGCCGATTTTTCCCGTAGCAGGTACGTGAATACCGCCACATAATTCTACCGAGTAATTTTTATCAAACGTAATGACCCGCACAAAGTCCCCGTATTTTTCGCCAAACAGTGCCATCGCTCCCATTTCTTTTGCCGTTTCTATAGGAACATTTCGTTGTTCATTTAGCTGGATATTCTCCCTGATTTTTTGATTCGTACGAATTTCCACTTGCGCAATTTCTTCAGGAGTCATGGCTTGGAAGTGTGAAAAGTCAAATCGTAAGCCTTTATCGTGTACCAAAGAGCCTTTCTGAGCCACATGATCGCCCAGAACCTCACGCAAAGCAGCATGGAGTAGGTGGGTCGCACTGTGGTTATTCGCTGTTAAATCACGCTTTTGAACATTTACCTTCGCTTCAAAAGTTACGGTAGGATCAGCAGGCAGTTTGTTGGTGTAGTGAATGATCAGATCATTTTCTTTTTGGGTATCAATCACGCCAATCTTTTCATCGCCATACATTAACACGCCAGTATCTCCAACCTGTCCACCACTTTCTGCATAAAAAGGCGTTTGATTAAGCACGACTTGGTAGAAGGTTTTCTTTTTCTCAGTAACTTCTCGATAGCGTAAAACTTGAACGGAACTTTCGGTATAATCGTAGCCAATGAACTCCGTTAAATCACCTTCACGGATGGTAATCCAATCCCCCTTTTCTGATTCTGCTGCTTTTCTTGAACGGTCTTTTTGTTCTTGTAACGCTTTATTGAAGCCTGCTTTATCGATGGTTGAACCATTTTCACGCGCAATTAACTCCGTTAAATCTACTGGGAATCCAAAGGTGTCATACAATTTGAATACAATATCCCCTGGGATA
>JBMYQA010000258.1:0-9007 GCA_049600855.1 Flammeovirgaceae bacterium
AGCCTCGCACTCAAAGGGAAAAATATCAAAGGATTAGCTACCCAAGATCCTAAAAAATTGTATCGAGCGACTCAAGATAAAGGTTTGCGGTATTTAGCAAGTAATTATCCGAAGTTGATTGACGAGCATGATCATGAAGTCGCCTATTTGTATAAGACGATGGCAGAAACTTTTTCCTCAGCAGATTATGTATATGAAAAGTCTAAGATTTACCGTTCATCGCAGCATTACCCTAAAAATAAGTTAGGAAGAAGCCTAAAAACGATTGCCGAACTCATCATCTCTGGTGCAGATACACAAGTGTATTATGCCTCTTTTTCAGGTTTTGATACCCATGCTAATCAAAAAAATCAGCATAGTCGTTTACTGCAAAACTATTCGGAAGCAGTCACAGCTTTCGTGAACGATTTAAAGAAAAATAATGCCTTAGATCACACCTTAGTGATGACTTTTTCTGAGTTTGGGCGAAGGGTGGCGCAAAATGCGAGTAATGGAACTGATCATGGCACAGCTAATAACCTCTTTTTGATGGGAGGAAACTTGAAAAAAGCAGGGGTATACAATGCCGCCCCTAATCTTACCGATCTTGACAAAGGCGATTTAAAGTATCAAGTTGATTTTAGAGAAATTTATGCCACAATTCTTCAAAAGTGGATGCAGGCCGATGTGAATCAAGTTATGAGTCGAAGTTTTAATACTTTGCCACTCATTTAAACTGTGCATAACAGCATACATTAGCGTTATTTTTTTTCGAAGCAGTTTGCCAGAAGGTGAACTGCTTTGTAACTTGTGAGGTTCTAGGAATAAGATAAATGTAATACTTTATGAAGCGACTTGATGGAGTACACACATTTCATGCTAAAGATCGGGAAGCTTGGCGAAGCTGGTTGGCAACGAATCATGCATCAGAGAAAAGTGTGTGGTTAATCATCTACAAAAAAGAGAGTGGAACACCGAGTGTCTATTATGATGAAGCCGTAGATGAAGCCTTGTGTTTTGGATGGATTGATAGTAAGCCAAATAAGCGGGACGAAGCGAGTTTTTTTCAGTATTTTTCTAAACGCAATCCAAAAAGTAATTGGAGTCGCGTCAATAAGCAGAAAATAGCACGATTATTACAGGAGGAGCGCATGGCAGAAGCGGGCCTGCAAATGGTAAAGCAGGCAAAAGAATTGGGAACTTGGAATGCGTTAGACGAGGTAGAAAACTTGATTGTACCTCCTGATTTGCAAGAAGCTTTTAGCCAATATGAAACGGCTCAAGCTAATTTTGAAACATTTCCAAAATCAGCAAAGCGAAGCATTCTCGAATGGATTTTTAACGCTAAAAGAACAGAAACCCGAGCAAAACGAATTCAGGAAACGGCTGAACTTGCTTCAAAAAATATTCGAGCAAATCAATATCGAAAGAAGTAATTCAACGGACAAGTTCAACATCAACTCAAAATCAAACGCCAAATTGAAGCTTTTAACTAAAGAAGAATTAATATGGTCTCCTGTTGTTGCGAATAATGCCATGAATCGAGAACGTGGAGTAACAGGAGTGAATAGTTATTGTAAAGAATTGAAGTTTAATTGTTTACAATTTCTTGAAGAACGAGTCATTTTTGCACATGAACCAGTCAGGTGGGTTGATTTGTGTTGTGGAAAAGGGAGAGCATTAACAGATGCACATCGCTATTTCCAAAAAAAAACCATGCAATCACTCGAACTAGAAGGCTGGGATTTGATTGATAGTTTTCACGATTATGATTTGGATTTTCCAAAAGTAACTTGGCATGTTGGGAGTTTGGAAGATTGGACGAGCGACTATCGCTATGATCTCATCACTTGTGTACATGGCTTGCACTATGTAGGCGATAAATTGAGTGTCATAGAAAAGTGCGTGCGCAGTTTAACGGATGATGGCGTGTTTATCGCCAATATTGACTTTGGGAATGTAAAATCGTTGAAAGATAAGCAACTAAAGCGAAAAGTGATTAAAATATGCCGTGATCATGGTTTAACATATAATCCCAAAATAAAAGTGCTGCGTTGTGAAGGGAAAAAAGACCTTCGATTTAACTTAGCCTACCAAGGCGCAGACGATCAGGCTGGACCAAATTATACAGGTCAGCCCGTAGTAGATTCTTACTATGCGTCCTAAAACGATAACGCTTGGGATGTGTTAAGTTAAAAAGAGGTTAAATGCACAAGACAACATCCAGCTTTTCAAAATGCCAATCATATTTGATTTAGATTAGGCATTCATTTCGTGATGTGTCGCAAACTACTCATTATATAACTGCTTAACCTTTAATGCTTTGCATATGTTTTTATTGGATAAATGGGGACGGGTTCATGATTATTTACGTTTGTCTTTAACAGATAAGTGTAATTTGCGTTGCACCTATTGCCTGCCTAAAGATCCTCGATTTTTTCCCAATCAAAAACTATTGACAAAAGACGAATTGGTTCAGTTAGCCACGCTTTTCGTGGAAGCGTTTGGGATAAAGAAAATTCGATTCACGGGTGGTGAACCCTTATTGCGGAAAGATGCAGGTGAGATTATCCAAGAGATTGCGAAATTGCCTGTAAAGCTAAATATCACCACCAATGGCATATTTTTAGATCGATACCTCGATTTATTTCAGGAAATTGGTTTAACATCACTGAATATTAGTTTAGATACCTTAGACCGAGCAAAGTTTAATCAAATCACGCTGCGCGATGAATACGATAAAGTGATGACAAATATTGACCTCGCGCTAAGTAAAGGGTTTCGTATTAAAGTGAATGCCGTTGCGATTAAAGGCTTTAATGATCAAGAGGTTGTTGATTTTGTAGCATGGACGAAAGTACTTCCCATTCATGTTCGGTTTATTGAGTTTATGCCTTTTAATGGCAATGAATGGCAGTGGGAAAAAGTAGTGCCCTATCAGGAACTCCTTCAGCAAGTAGAAGCGCTACATCCAGTAGAAAAATTAAATGATGCGCCTACCAGTACAACAAAAAGTTACCGTGTGAAAGGTTATGCAGGTACGTTTGCCTTCATTACCACCGTTTCACAACCTTTTTGCCAAGGCTGTAACCGCATTCGCCTCACAGCAGATGGCAAATTGAGAAATTGTTTATTTGCCCGTGGAGAGTTTGACTTGAAAACGCCTTTACGCGAAGGAAAAGATGTGAAAGCTTTAATTCAAGAAGCCATTTTAGCCAAGCATAAAGAACGAGGCGGATTACCCGAAGAGTGGTTTGACGAATCCTTTATTAAAGATTTATCTGATCGGAGCATGACAGCTATTGGCGGGTAATTGATTCAGCACATTATTCAGGCAACTCACTCAACAACTGCAACATTTCCTCATGAATAGCCGCCTCGGTACACGCAATCATGAGTTGGTTGCTCTCCGAAGTGTAAATATCATTCCCGTTACGATCTGTGACTTTACCGCCAATACTGCGAATGAGGAAGATACCTGCCCCCAAATCCCAGAGGTTGGAGCGCTTGCGCGTTTTACCTAAATATACGCTATGAATGCCTTCTGCCACTTTAGCCATTCCATAAGCCACCGAACCGCCTTGGCTGACGACTTTGGCAAACTTTTCTTGATGCCACCAATCGTAAATCTGACAAATTAAATCCGTTTGGGAAGCATGTACATGAAAATTGAGTAAACCTTCTGCGAGGTTAATGCGTGTTTTACGAGGCAAGGGTTTCTGATTTAAGGTAGGCGAAATGCCTTCACAGCCTGTGTAAAGTTCCTGCGTAAAAGGGTTATAGATGATGGCTAATTTGGGAACGCCATCTTCAAAAAGACTCAAACTGGTTGCCGCAGTATTTTCCTTATTGAGAAAACTCCAAGTACCGTCAATAGGATCGCATAACCAACGTAATGAAGCGTTTGGACGAACCGTTTCATACTCTTCTCCTTCAAAACCACACTCCGTAAAAGTAGGAATTAAAATATCTCGAATTTTTTTTTCAACTGCTTTATCAGCAGCCGTAACAGGACTCCCATCTTCTTTTATTTCCATTTTGTGCAGACTCGTGTCATTCAACACCAATCCTCCTGCTTTTACCGCCTCTATGCCTTTTTCTAAATATTTATACCAGTTTGTGTTCGCCATACCTGTGATTACTAAATCTTTAATTCCTTATCTTTTCTGCCAAGCACTAACAAAATCGTCTTGATAAAAAGGGATGTATGCATCGCTATCTAAAGTACTTGGAAATGGAAAACCTTTCCGCAGTATCAACACATCGTAACTCCCTTTGGGGTTTTCTACCTCAATTGCATAGGTTTTTCCTTGCTTTAATCCTTCATACCTCAAAAATACATTATAAACATCTTCGTTTACAAAAATATGTTTTGCTGTGCTATTCAGCACGTTATGAATTAATATAGGAAATTGCCGATAGATAGACTTCTTATCAGAAATATACGAATAGGGAGCAAAAAGATGAATACTAATGTAGCATAAAGCGACAGAAATGAGTAAAGTCCTTCGGAGTTTTTTACGAATTTTAGCAAGTAGGTAGCTGCTTCCTATTGCCAAAACGAAAAATTCTACCAAGCTTTTGTAGTACCAAACTCGATCGAAAGGGAGTACGCGTTGGATGGGTAAAAGCAACAAGGGAAATAAACTAATGCTTAGGATGAGGATGCCTAAGCCTTTTACTTGAAAAATCGTCAACCGTTGGGAAAATACGGATTTTCCGTGTGATTGGATGAAACTGGGTGCAAAAATGAAACTAAAGCTTAGACACCAAACTAGTAAGGATAAGCTTGCGCCAGCGGTTTCCCAACCCATTAAATTGCCTTGCATGCGCCAGATGTACGTTGGAAATGCTGCTAAAAAGGCTTGAATCGTCATGGGTTGAACCCACGTGTTGGAAATAATACGTTCGATTCCACTCAATAAAACGATCGGTAAATACAGGATTCCTACGCCAGTTACAATCAAGAGGAGCGTAGTCAGTGGCTTCACACGAAATGAACCAGCTCGAAATTGTAAAAAATAGGCGAGTAGGAGTGAGCAGAAGAAATAGAGAAAACTAGGGATGGTATAAAAGCCTAATATGCAGGTAAGGGTAAAAATGAGTTGGCTGCTGTGGTTTTTTGTTTGGCTAAACTGTAAACCAGCCCATAGGGAACTGACCATAAAAAACAGTTGCATGGCATAACCCCTACCATGTGTGGCATAAAATAGGCTAAATTCGTTGAAGCTGAATAAAGCTAGGCAGAGTAGCGCTACACTGAACTTTACATGGCGTCTGAGTAATAGGTAAGCTAGCGGAATCGTAAGTATACTAAATGCTAAGCTTGGGACTCGCATCACTACTTCAGGATTGAAACCAAGTTGATGTAAAAGGCTGCAAATGAGCAAGTAAGCTACATGATTGTTCGGGCCAGGATAAAAGGTAGCAGTAACCAAAGGCCCTTTACTGACCAGAAATACATAGGAAAACGCTTCATCAATGTGAATCGGGTAGAGAAACGCAAGGGTAATTTTTAGTATCGTTAACCCCAAAAAGAATCCTAAAAACCATGAGCGTTCTGTGGTTGGGAAGCCTTTCCAGTTGGCATATTGATCAGTAAGCCAATGGTTAACTTCCTTGGAAATGGCTGCCTGCCATTGTTGAACTTTTACGCGTTTTTGATAGAAGAGCAGTGTAAATCCGCTCAACATGAAAAAGCTTAGGATCGCTGTGTAGCGCAAAAGCCGAAAACGGTTTTGGGTCAAGTATTGTTCTTCAATGCTACTGGCTTTATCCAGTAAATTAAAGGTGTGAATGAGCTGTTGTAGAAAATCACCATACTCATTTGACCAAATGAATATGGTGAAAAGGCCAAGTGATGAGGTAAGGAGTAATAGACAGCAAAAGATGAGTAAATAAAAGCGATTGGTAGATGTGATGAAATTCATGCTGTGGAGACTCAAATGGCTTCGCAGTATTTGGGGATGATGTCTCTAAAAGAACGTTGAATTTGCTCCAACACTGTATCAGCAGCCAGATTTTTAATTTCACGCCCATCAATTTCCACTACTGGAGTTAACTCACCCATCGTTCCTGTGGCAAATACCTGATCTGCAGTATAAAACTCAGTTAAGGATAAATTCTTTTCTTGGACAGCGAATCCTAAGCTTTCAGCCAATTCAATGACTAGTCCTCGTGTAATGCCAGGTAAGCAGGCTGTGGCAAAAGGAGTATATAAGCTTTGATCTTTTACTAAGAATAGATTGGTATCGTTTAGCTCAGCTACAAATCCTTGATCGTCTAACATAATGGCCGCGTCAACTCGGCTTACATTGGCTTGAATTTTTGCCAAAATGTTATTGAGCAAGTTGGCATGATGAATTTTTGAATCCAAAAACTGTGGACCATTTCTTCGGATAGCAGAAGAAACGACACGAATGCCTTTTGCATTATCGTAAACAGGAGGCTTCCATTCAGCCAGCACAATTAAACAAGAACCTTTTTGGTTGAGTCGAGGGTCCATTCCAGAAGTGATTTTTTCTCCTCGCGTTAAGGTGAGTCGAATATGCGTATCTTGGGTCATCCCATTGGCTTCCAAGGTTTCTGAAATGGCTTTTTTGATGGATGATTTATCGGGAATATCGGCGAAATGGAGGGCTTTAGCAGAATCTTGCAATCGGGTTAAATGCCGATCTAGCATAAATGCGCCTTCCTGATAGATGCGTAAACCTTCCCAAACGGCATCGCCTCCCTGAACGGAGCTATCAAATACGGATACCTTGGCTTCATCTCGCGGAAGTAGTTGTCCATTAACGTGAACAATAAGGTTTGCATTTTTAGGATTGAAGTGTTGTAACATAATTAAGCTTTAATGGAATGTTGGAATAAGCTATCGTAATAGGGTTTAGCTGCCAAATAAAGTGCTTCGCAGTGTTTAGGGAGTAGTCGCTCACTGCTTTTTTGCTTTTGAAAGCCTGTAGACTGATGGACATTTTTATACCAATGTTTTCCCCAAACGCCATCTTCAGGCCGTGGTCCTGCTTCCCAAGAAAGCATTGCTTCGTCATACGGAATGGCTAAGGAGTCACACAGCGCCATCAACACTTTTTTAGGGTTTTTCAACAGCTCTCCCGAATCTAGTACGACAGGTTGATGCCCCGCATGGATTAAATACTCATAGAGCTCATATTGATGTTTTACGCCAATATCTTGCATGGTTGGGTACTTAATCACTTGTGCAAAGGAAGCAATGGGCTGTTTCGGGTTTCGAATAAAGAAGAGGTTTTTCATTTGTTTTAAGAACGAAAGATCGCTTTCGGTCAAATGATGTGCCATATTTTTGATAAATAAGCGTGGTATTGTGTTTTCTTGTTGGTAAATCGTTTGCAGTATGTCATGGAAGTTTGTGGACATGCTCGCAATAACTTCAGCTCTCCCAGGATGCCAGGTGCCTGTTTTTTGGAGGTAATACGCATAAAATGGTTCATCAATAACCTGAGTGTCATTTCTTTGGGCAAAAGAGTACATCAGCGCTGTCGAAATATTTCTAGGTGTAGAAATTAAATTGATAATCATTCTTAATGATTTGTGATTAAAAGATCAATCATCATGCTTCAAAAACAGATATACCCATCCTCCTAGAGAAGAATGGGTATATTGACATGAGGTATAATTGATTTTAGAAGAATTCCTCTTCTTCTTCATCTTCGGGAGTTTCCTCTTCAATAAAAGTCATTTTTAATCCAGTCTCATCCACAAAATCTTCCCCTTCCTTTCTCATATCTTCATCCCAATCTTCATAGTGCCAATTTACTTGTACGTCTCCACCTTCTGATTGATAGTCTTTTAAAATCCAGAGGAGTTCGGCCAAGCACTTTGATGAACTAGTATTAAAGTAAGTTAGGAAAAGTTTTAGCTTAATTGGGCCTTGTACAGATCGGACATACTCTTTCATCCAATCAATGATTTGCTGATAAAAGCTGGTCGTATTTTCCAAATAAGACTGTCCAGAGATTTCACACTCGCCTGAATTGGTATTTAGGCTGACAGAGGGAGTGAAAAAAGCCCCATGTTTTCCTTCGATCATTAAACTTTCCATTTGCAAGACAGTTTCTTAGTTGTTCGTGTTAAGTATCGTTGTATTGAGAGTTAAATGAACCGTACTAGTTTACTTATCTACCCCTACATGCAAGATTAAGAATGCAAATTCATCATCCATATCTTGAATTTCATAGGTAAAGGGTTTGCCTGATTGAAGAGCGACATGAATTAATCCAATATTTGCTCCTCCTTGCCCTTCTGCTCTTGGCATGCCACGCTGCTCAATTTTCAACTTACGGAGTTCTTGCTCATTTAATTTATTAATCCTCTCAATTCGGCCGATAATTTCCTTTTTCTTCCGTTGTAGGATTAAGTTGCCGACAGTTAAAACAAAAGCATCGTTGCGCTCATCTAACATCAGCACACCAACACCATGCTCCTCTTTACCATCGCCAAAATTGTTGGACTCTGCAGAGTAAAGCGCCACATTCTGACCCAGCTCCAAAAATATAGAAAATACACGTTTAGCGACTTGTCGAGATGTCGAAAGCTGCTTACGTATATTCATACTAATTTTTGAGAGAATATTCGCTGAGAATACACCCTTATAATAGATGATATTTTGGCTTTCGCTCTGCAAATGATAGTCTAATAAGCTCAGTTGTTTCATTATTGCATGAGCTAAAGGTTGACAATGGCCACTGCAATTCAAATTAAATATAAAAAACGATTATCAACAATTGTACAAATTTCAAAGAGATTTTCCAACTACTTCTAAGTATAATGCAACAGTCTTTTTACGATTGTAAAGCTTTTAGGAAACGGTTAGATTTAACTTTGAATCTCAATGAGTTGTAATTATTGAAATACATTTTCCAGTGTTCTCAAAATTTTATAATCTTTTCATCATGAGTTTGCCTAATACTTTGCTTTCTTAATAATAAGTTTTTACCCAGCAACTCAATAAATGAACACTAATTTAAGGTAAAAAACTCAACGATTGAAA
>JBMYQA010000259.1:0-8982 GCA_049600855.1 Flammeovirgaceae bacterium
ATCTCGATTTAAGACAAAAATTAAGAAATTATACAAAATTAAAATCCCCATGAGTCCCTGAAAAAGACCTTGTGTATAATTTCTACTTTCAATTTTTTTATGAAACTTGGAAGGCGTAGTGAGGGCAATTTTAAAATTTGGCTGAAAACCCGAAACATTTCGAATGCGGATGTAGATGGTCTTTCGTTCTTGGTATTTCAGAAACAACGAAACTTTGGCTTCTCTGCCTTTTTTAATCTCTTTATTTTCTAAATCTTCAAAAAAACCCGCTTTCTTTTCAATGAATGATCCATCAGGCTGTTCAATAAATACATCGACATATTCTTTGTAACCAGGATATAATATCCATTCGGCATCTTTTTGTACTTGATTATTTAGCGTTATTTTCCCCCAATACGTGCTGTATGGATTAAGTTGTTGCTCAGGGTTACTTTGATAAAAAAAGCGCTCATTGAATCGACCAGACTGGATATCTTCTAGGGAAAGCGAATGATCTTGATCTTCTAACACCTCCAATGCTCTTCCTAAGTCATCATAACTATCTTTTAGCTCTGTAATGACGTATTGCCCCGCATAAATACTGCTAGGAACCCATAGCAATAGGCTTGCTAAGAGCATGGTAATAAGTAAAAAATGAGTTTTTGATGTAATATGAAAGCGCATTCAGCTTTATGAAATTTATAAAGGAATAAAGATAGCAGAGTCCGTTTAAAAAACTAGCATTATTCCAGATATACTTTGGTTTAACATTTCCTAATTAAAGCAATCTGCCTTGATATATTGTGTGAATCTTGCCAATTTAAAATAAATTCCTGTTTTCGTTCAAAAGAATTTGTTATGATTGGTCATCTTCGCCCTTCTACTTGCAGTCTCGATCAGCAGACTCGAGCCACCTATCAAAACTTTTATTGCTCCATTTGTGCCAGTTTAAGAGGACAATATTCACTCCCCTATACTTTATTTATCAATAATGAATTAACCCTCGTTTTGTTAGCATTTGAGGAAAATATGGCTGTAGAAACTGGCAAAACACGCTGCCCTTCGGCTGGCTTTACGCTAAAAAGACCCATTTCTAAAAATCATGCTGTTGATTTGGCTGCAAAGCTCTCCTTACTATTGGGCTGGGTGAAGGTGGTCGATTGGAATGCGGATAAGCCAGCTTTGTATAAAAAGGCGATTCAACAAACACTTCAACATAAAGTCAACCAAATTCTTCCCTCAATAGGATTGCGGTTTCAACAAATTCTTCAAGAGTACCTGTTACTAACTCAAGAAAATTCGCATGATTTTGAGTATGTCAATCAACAAACAGGGTTATTGTCTAAACAAATCGCGATAGAAATTGGCCTAAAAACAAACACCTCTCAAGATAAAGTAGTCTTGGTCAGTGAACTCTTTCGCTTGTGTGGGCAGCTCATTTCCATTACAGATCACTTGGTTGATTTAGAAAAAGATCAGTTGGCTAATCAGTACAATCCCATCTTGGAAGATTCAAAAACCAATCTGATTCCCATTTCTACCGCCTATTCAAAACAATTACTTCAGTTTAATCGCCTCATTATTCAGTTACAGGAACTATCATCCATTTATCGCAAACAGGACTACATTGCCCCAGCGTTTCATTCGAGTTTATTGCAAGCCATTTCCCGCATGAAAACAGAAGTCAAACAAAAACGCCCTAGCTTCATCGATCAACATATAGTCGCCAATGAAGTGGTCATGGCTGCCGCTGGATGCGGCCCAGAATTAATCAATGAATGTGATTGCGCCCAAACGAGCAATTACTTTGACCAACAAGTAAGCCGATGCTGTTGCGAAGGCTGTAAAGGTTGTAAATGTCCTTGTGAAAATTGTGGTGGCGGTGGTTGCCAGTGTTGCAAAGGAGGTGGCTGTGGTGATTGCAATTGTAGTTGCGATATTTGTAGTAACTGTGGCAAGGGTTCAGGAGATTGTTGCAGCGGTTGTGGACACTGTTGTAATGATACGGGCAAAGGAAGTAGTTGCTGTGATGGTGGCTGCTGTTGCGATGGCTCTTCAGGAGGTGGCAGTGGCAACAATTACGAAGACTTCCAACGCTTAGAGGAACAAATGCAAGTGACGGATTCTTTAAATCAGTTGAAGGGAGTTCCGATGGATGAACAACTGAAAGCATCACTCAAAGCAGTGGAAAGTCTCAATAGCACACAATTGAAGGAACTGAATCAATTGGTCGATAGTGTTGCCCAGCAAGACCCTGATCGATTAGAATCCATCAAAAAGCTGGTCGATACGATTCGACTCACAGAAACGAGTCAAAGCACGAGCGATTTCTTTTTAGGTGACAAGGGCTTCGACATCATTAAAGAAACACTACAAGGAAAATCAAATTAAGCATATCAATTGACTAAGCTGCAATATTAAGCAGCCCAGTTTAACTCATTGATATGCACTGTTTTAGGGCGTTGATCTCCCATTTTTCCTTTACATTGGCTTCTTAATTTCTTTTCCTTTTCGGAGATGGTTAAGGCAATGCTATCAATGTAGTCTTTTACAACATTTAAGGCTACTGCTTCATCAACTGATGTGGGACTACCGTTGTCATTATACCATCGCACACGTTTCATGTAAAAGGTATGTTGAATGTACTCGTTATATTCTTTGGCTCCGTTATTTCCAATCAACCATCGCCAAAGCAAACCAATGTCCTTTTTACCTACCAAATGCAGTCCAAAAGTAATGTAAAAGTGCTTTTCAAAAGAGTTATCTGAGGTGTATTGATACCTGATGAAGTATTCTGGATGAATAATTTGAATTTTCTCAATCATAACTTGTGTATTTGTGGTTAGTGAATGATGCAATCGTTTAGTTTACCTCCTAGAGATCGAGTTGTTTTGCGGATGCCTATTTAAGTATATGCAGCTAATCTTTCCCGGTCTCTTGCGGATTGAATGTTGTTAATTAACAGTTGTATTCTTAAACACATTTTAGATAAAGATAAAGCTCCTGTATCTAAGGCTTTAAATATTTGATTTAAGTAGATTTCTTCGTCTACAGAAGCTCGTTCCATGTCTTGTGCATGATACCAAGCCACGCCTTCTTTTACGTAGCCTTGTATAATCACACGCTGTTTTTTTTCCATTTCTACAGGAGCAAAAATCCGTTTCCAAAAACTTCGCGCTTTTTCTTGGAACTCTACTTCTACTGCTGCAAAAGCTACTTCAAAATGCCGCTCATTAAACTTATGTGATAAGCGCTTAAAGTGAATTACGTTTTCTAGTTGTATCAGTATTTCTTGTGTCATGTTTTCAGCTAAGCTGTTTAGAACCATACTACAAGTTAATAAATGCTTCTTAGTTTCATTTCGAGTTTAAACATGTAAAATTATAACTAATTGATAATCAGGGTTTAATGTAAAATTTCAATGTGTTTTCCTAATTAATTTCGGAATTAATTTTAGAATAGCTGGAGGCATTTGTTTACGAAATCACCATCAATTTTAAAAAGGAAGCCTAGAATTTTTGAGATTAATCGTAGATTTGGCGACTACACATTAAAGGACAAAAAATATTATGCTGGAGGCAAAAGGGATTTTTAAAAAATATGGAAACTTAGCTGTACTTCAAGATGTGTCGCTAAAAGTGAATCAGGGCGAAGTGGTGAGTATTGTGGGGGCTTCAGGAGCAGGCAAGAGTACACTTCTTCACATTCTTGGCACACTCGATTCGCCAGATCAAGGTCGGGTATTTATCGAAGGTACGGAAGTCTCCGCTTTAAGTAGAAATAAACTCGCTGCATTCAGAAATGAAAAAATTGGCTTTGTCTTCCAATTTCATAACCTCCTTCCTGAATTTACCGCCTTTGAAAATGTGTGTATGCCCGGCCTCATTAGCGGTATTGATACCACAATGGTGCATCAAAAAGCAGATGAATTATTTCATTTACTGAATTTATCTAAACGAAAAACGCATAAACCTTCCGAAATGTCGGGAGGAGAACAACAACGAACAGCAGTTGCACGCGCACTTGTTAACTCGCCTTCCATTATTTTTGCAGACGAACCTAGTGGGAATTTAGACTCAAAAAATGCGAATGAACTTCATCGTTTATTTTTCAAATTACGGGAAGAGCTTTCCTATACTTTTGTGATTGTTACACATAATGAAGAGTTTGCAGAAATGGCTGATCGTAAACTCACCATGCTAGACGGACAAATCATCTGAAATTAATTTAATTCCTGATAAAAGTCAGCCGCCCCCCCAATTGCGCTCATCATCATTCCAAATGAAGCTTTAGATTTTTACACCATTACTATGTCCGATAAGTTAGTTGGTAAGGCATGTTTTTGCTAACTAGCTTAAATAAGCAATTGTTGTCGAATTAGCGTCAAATATTATGAGCGTGAAAAAAGTATTGCTTCCCACTGATTTTTCAGAGAATGCATTTCATGGGATTTCTTATGGGATTCAATTATTAAAAAGCATACCCTGTGAATTTTATTTATTGCATACCTTCTATACTACAGATACGATTGGGGTATTGATTTCGGTTTTAGATATACTCGAAAAAGAAGCTAAGCAAGTTTTGCAACAAGAGGCTGATAAAATAAGTGCTACTTTTCCAGAGTTAGATTTAACCATTCATTGCGTCACACAATTAGGCTCTTTGAATGTAGCGGTGAAAGAATTCATTCAACAAGAAGACATCGACTTGGTGGTGATGGGTACAGAAGGGACTTCGGGTATCGATGAAGTTTTTTGGGGTTCCCATACCTCTAGGTTAATTCGAGAAATTAACTGCCCCATATTAGCCGTACCCAATCATTATCCGTTCACCCCTCCAAAGGAAGTACTGATTGCCTTAGATTATGAAATGGAACAAAAGATGAATGGGCAGTTCACACCACTTCAAGAAATTATGGCTAGCTACCAACCTGAATTCACATTTTTAAATGTGTTAAGTCCTGAAGACGTGTACCAAGCAACAGATTTGCATCCTTCTTGGATAAAAAAATATGCTAATTCTACGAAGGTAATTGAATACAGTGAGGACGTTGTTAAAAGCATCGAAAAATACATAAGTCGCTGGTCTACAGATATGTTAGTAATGGTAGCCCATGATTACAACTTCTATGAAAAGCTATTCCACAGAAGCCATACCAAAAAAGTTGTGGAGGAAACTTCTGTTCCAGTACTTGTATTACACAATTAAATGATCTATATTTACAATCGTTAACAGAGTAGCAGATGGCACTCTTGTTCTTTTGTATTGAAATTCCAATCTAATTTTAGATTATATAAAGATATTTCACCACTTCATGGTGCTTTCAATAACATCAATAGGTTATTGATTGAAAGATTGAATTCTCCTCGACATTTCAACAGTCTTTGATTGTTGGAATTGTTCAATGAGTTGTTCGCTTTATGATTGTTCTAAAAACCTTCATCCTTTGGGTGGAGGTTTTTTTGTTTTTAGTGCTTCTAGTATGGATTAAGTAGTTTTGGTTTATGTTTGTACTTACTGTAATCTGATTGCTTTATCACGACAATAACGAACCTATTGCTGATAGATACGAACTGTAGTTTCCACGTCTAAACGGGTGCTTTAGTGATCAATCAACTTTTGTTACAGTAGAATATTATATTGAAGTTGTTTAACATAAACGATCTCTTCCTGAATTATGGAAAGCTTTGGTGGAGCAATTGACATCCTCAAACACAAAAAACAAATCATTCTTCAAGGTCCTCCAGGCACGGGTAAAACCTACCTTGCCAAAGACCTTGCAGAGCACCTCATTTACGGTGAGGTATCGGATATGAATCAAAAGCACATCCAAAAACAACGCTTACAAGAATCTGAACAGTTTGAACTGATCCAATTCCACCCATCGTATACCTATGAAGATTTTGTGAGAGGCATTAGCACCAAAAGCGATGAGGGGCAACTCGAATACATTACTGAAAATAGGCTATTTGTCAATTTTGCGCAGCGGGCATTAGAAAATCTAAAAAACAGTAGTAATGAGCATTCGTTACAACGTCGCATCTTATACAAAGAATTACTGTTAGCTTTTGCCGAATACATCCAAGATTGTATTGATGGTGACGGGAAATATCCGTTAAAGGATACCGTAGTGTCATTAACTGCGGTAGAAGTAGATGCGTTTCGTTATACGGGAGATCATTGGGCCATCAAAAAGCATCCGAGAATGAAGTTTGATGACCTGCTTGAAGCTTTTCTAGCGGGTATTCCAGACCGTCAAGGCATTAAAAACTCGCCCAAACTCTCTGGTTTAGCCAAACAACACGCTTCTTATTTTATTCGCGTACTCGATGCATTTCGGGAGTGGTTGAAAACAAAAGAGATTGAAGAAAATAAATACAAGCGGAAAACAGAGAAAGAGAAAAGCTTTATTCTGCTGATTGATGAAATTAACCGCGCTAATTTGCCTTCGGTGTTGGGGGAATTGATTTATGCATTGGAGTATCGTGGAGAACAAGTGCAGTCCATGTATGCATTTGATGGAGATCACAGTTTAACCATTCCTGAGAATTTGTACCTTATTGGCACCATGAACACAGCAGACCGCAGTGTGGGACACATTGATTATGCCATTCGGAGAAGGTTTGCGTTTATTGATGTACTGCCCAATGAGCTAGCCGTTCCCAAGGGGAAAGCCCGCAAGTTATTTCTGGAAGTTGCCAAACTCTTTTCGGAAGATTACCTCGCACCAGATTTTAAACGCAAAGATGTACAAATTGGCCATAGCTATTTCTTTGCTAAAGATGATGATGAATTACAGCTCCGATTACAATCTGAAATTATTCCCATGCTTGAAGAATACATGAAAGATGGAATATTATTAGCTACTGCTCAAGAAAAAATCCAAGCCCTCCAACATGTATAAGCTTTTTCATTATCCTGAGCATTACCAAGGGTTAATTGCTCCCCATACAACTGAATCTTTAACTGCTCCAACCTATCAATATCATTTTTTAGGTAAAGATGATGCCCATTGTTATCAGCTTCAAAGGACTGAGAAAGGCTATCAAGTACAAACGAGTTATTACATTGGAGTAGATTGGATAAAAAGACAACAAACAGCTATTTGTGTATCCCCCAAACTGAATCATCCTTTAGCAGCAAAATCTTTGGAAATCGACTACATCCAAATGCTATTATCTTGTTTGCACCATTCTGAAATTAGTGCGCATACGCGCGAATTATTTACCATAAAATGGCAAGCACCAACCATCAAATTACCCCATCACCAAGATTTACTCACTCCTTTATTGGCTGTAAGTTATTTGATGCAATTAAAACAGTTGGTGCAGAAGGGGCTTAAAAAATCATATTATAAAGTCAACTATAATTTGCATGGAAGGATTAAAGGGAAAATCTTAGTAGGACCAACCATCAAACAAAATATCTTAAAGAATAAGCAACTAAATACCGTTTGCGCTTATGATGATTTTGGTTTGAATCATAGCGAAAATCGCTTATTAAAAAAGGCACTGACTTTTGTTCATCAGTATCTTCCTAAACATACGCATTCAAAATCGTTACAGCAGCTTTTTAATTTTATTCGGCCTGCTTTTGAAAATATCTCAGCGGTTGTCACACCTCATGAAATTAAACAGCTAAAAACAACTGCGATTTATCCTGAATACGAGCAGGCATTACATTTGGCTCAGTTGATTTTAAAACGCTTTGGCTATAGTTTATCTCATGTAGGAAATGAACAAATAGATACACCTCCGTTTTGGATCGATATGAGTAAACTCTTCGAATTGTATGTATTGGGTTTGTTGAAAGATCGTTTTCACAATCAGCTGACGTATCACTTTTCTACTTATGGGAATGAACTCGATTACCTGTTAAATACTAACGAATACCAATTAGTGATTGATGCCAAGTACAAACCTAAATACCAAAAAGGTTTGGTTCATCAAGACATTCGGCAAGTCAGTGGGTATGCACGGCACAGTAAGGTATACCAACACCTTGGACTAACCTATCCAGAAAGCATTAATTGCCTGATCATCTATCCAGATCAAGAAAACGGATTGAGTAGCTTCGATGGGGTAGCTTTGTTAAGTGAAAAAATCCCACAATATAAAGGGATTTACAAATTACCCGTAAAGCTACCTACCATTGCCTAACTTTATCCTTTCACTAGCGAATTCTATCAGATTACTTACTTACAATGTACTCACCAAATTGTGAAATGCCTGCTCATCCATACTATCAATGGCCTGCTTCAATTTGCCTTTCCAATCGGTAATCCCAACAGAATCCTCAGAGATTTGATTCAAGAGCTGTCTCATTTTAGTGAGTTCATACATCTTAACTCCTTCATAATTCACAAGGATTGATTTTAAAAACTGCTTATCTGTATCAGAAAGCTTGGCTTGTGGTATTTCGGTTTCTACAACTTCTTCGGGTAATGCGATTTCCCCATCAACGTTTCCTATTGGAATGGTAAACCAGAAATTTGCCCCTTCGCCAACGGCTGATTCCACCCCAATTTCCCCCATGTGCGCTTCAATAGCAAGCTTACAAAAATAAAGTCCGATACCCGTTGAACGAACAGCTCCTGACTTTTTAGCCATCACTTGCCCAAATTTTTGGAAGATCACTCCCTGCTTTTCTTTTGGAATTCCTTGGCCTTCATCCTGAATTTCAATTTTTACCATACG
This sequence comes from Flammeovirgaceae bacterium, assembly GCA_049600855.1. Taxonomy (GTDB): domain Bacteria; phylum Bacteroidota; class Bacteroidia; order Cytophagales; family Flammeovirgaceae; genus JBMYQA01. Next base: position 8,676 of record JBMYQA010000259.1, read on the forward strand.
TTCTTCTATAATCGAAGAAGTTAAAGTGATTGTACTCTGATGAGGTGAATACTTAATGCTATTCGTCAATAAATTGACCATCACCCGTGTAATCAAGTCAAGGTCTGCAAAAACGGCATTTTGGGGAGCACTATGCACTTCAATCTGAATCCCTTTTTCCTTTGCTACAATGTCTACGCGTGATTTAGCAGCTTGAATCAATTTAGAAACCAAAATATCCTCATTCGTGAGTTTGATTTCAGCTTCTTCAAATTTCTGAGTATCGAGTAGATTGGTGGTTAAAATGAGCATCTGCTCGCCTGCTTGC
>JBMYQA010000260.1:0-8972 GCA_049600855.1 Flammeovirgaceae bacterium
CTTACGATCCTATTGAAATCAGTAATGATCCTGAGCGTACCATTGGAAACAGCATCCGTAAATTACCTAACTATGGTATCATTGATATCTATGCAGGTTGCTACTTCAACGTAGGTGAAATGCGTGCTCGTTTTGGAGCAAACGTTCACAATGTATTAGATGAGCGTTACATCCGAAGAGTTGTTCCTGTTGCTGGCAACCGTGTTGAGCAATATGGTTACGGCATCAATTACAATGCGAATTTCACACTCTACTTCTAATCTCTGATTTAGCATAAAGATGAAAAATTTAAAATATATTTTATATAGCTTGGCCATACTACTCAGTTTGGGTGGACTGACCTCTTGCGATGATGAGGCCCTTGACCACATCGTTGTTACTTTTGCTGGCCCGTTTGGTGGTACTGTGGTAGAAGGTCAGAGCGCTAACTTCCAAGTAGTATTTTCTCGTCCAATCATCAACAACTCCACCATTTTGTTGAAATTAAATTCTGATGTGGCAGTTTACGGACAAAACTATACTACTAGTCCACAATCATTTGTAGCTGGCGAGTTGCGTTTGGATGTTCCTGCGGGAAGTACCACTGCTTCTTTTAGCATCAACACGGCTGATGACAACACCATTAGCTCTAGTGGACCTTACCAATTGGAAGTGGTTATTGATGAACTTACTGGAGACTTTTTCTCTAAAACAGGAAGCAATATCGTATTGCAAATTTCAGATCCTCCAACCGCAATTTACACTTTTGATGCCTGCTCAGGGTCAATTGATGCACCATTTATTACGGTAAACGAAACAGGTTCGAATCCTTTTACTTGGGGGTGTACCAATTTCGGAAATAACTTTACGAGTGGTGTTCAGTACAATCCATTCTCTTCTGGTTCATCAGATCCATCTGACGCTTGGTTGATTTTGGATATCAATGCGATAGAAAAATCTGATGGTACTTTAGTGGCTAATGCGGACTTAAGCACACTTTCTGTTGAGTTAGGTGTACAATCTTTCTTCTCTGGCCCTGGTGATTTAACCATGTGGTATTCTCAAGATTATGTAGGAAGCGGTGATCCATCAGCAGCAACTTGGACGGAGTTAACTGATTTTGCTACACAACTTCCTGAAGATGGTTCAAGAGTTTGGACCGATATTAATGTAGATGCATCTGCTGTCACTGGTTCAGCAAATGGTTACGTTGCCATTCGTCATACAGGCGGCGTTGGAGGCAGTGCTGACTCTTGGACACTAGACGACTTTGCCGTATTTGCAGGAGAATAAACAATCACCCTAAGCATTAGAAACATGAAAACAGTTAATAAATTTTTATCACTAATCATCTTAGGCAGTTGCTTTTTATTCACTGCTTGTGATGATGATGCGACGAATTCCACTTTAGGCCCTGTAGCTTCAGGTTTTCTTGGGACAAGCTCAAGTACGGATGAGGATGGTAGTGCCGTATCTATCAGCGTTGGTTTTGAAGCAGGCGCTCCAGAAGCGGGAACAGTGATCATCGACATCAGCGAAACTGGTGCTACATCGGCCAATTACACTACGAGCCCAGCGGCAAGTGGCGGTCAAATTACTTTAGCGATTGCAGAAGGTCAGAACAGTGCGAGCTTCATCGTAACTCCAGTGGATGACAACGATGCAGATGGTAACAAAACCTTGACCTTCACCTTAAGTAGCGTGTCTGGCGGTATTCGTTTGGGGAACACCACCCTATCGCATACTTTGACAATTACCGAGGATGATTTGATTTTTGAGCAAGTAGCCTTTACAAGCTTTGAAGAACCCAATACTGGCGGAAAGTATATTGACACTTTTGACCCAAATACAGATCATGATTTAATCAACAATCCTGGTCAAGCAGATGTTGATTTTATTTCAGTTGGTGGCGAAATGGGCTTTGATGCCTCTTATGTAAATACGCAAAATAGCACAGGCTTGCAAGATGATTTTGGAAGTGGCCCTACAGGAGATTTTGTAGGCGTGACTGATTTTACTGGTGATGTTGGTAGTTTTACTGACGGCACCAATGGTTATCAATTTCAAGATACAGATGGTCAAATGATTCTTACATTTGATGATGCTGATTTCACCAATTACCTTACAGGAACCGTGAGTCTTGATGTCTTTTTCTCAGACACTGGATTTGAGAGCGGAGATGCAGTAAGAATATACATTAAAGTGGGTAGCCAAGAAATTGATTTGGTAAACCTACAGGCTGGTGCAATTGCTGATGTAAATAATCAATGGTTGTCTTATGAAGCTACTTTTACTGGCGGTTCTAATGTAACACTTATTGCAGAAGTTGAAACCAACTCTACCAGTGAAGAAGTGTATTTAGATAATGTAAAGTTTATTGGAGGTCGATTGCCTTAATCAATTACATTATTGAACTAATAACTGGCCCAGCATTTTGCTGGGCTTTTTTTATGCCATAACTCCACTTGTGTCTTCCTTGAAGTTCACCTACAACTCATTTATTAACCAACCATATTCCCCTATATTCGTGATCGGAAATAAAAAAACGACCAATGCTGTTTACCTCTCCCGTTGAAATATCATTATAGGTAAAAACCACTTAATGATGAACTATTATTCAAGAGCTTCTATCCGATTAAAAGGGTATGATTATGCCGCTGATGGATTTTATTTTCTTACCATTTGTACGTATCAAAAACGTTATCTTTTTGGACACATCCAAAATGGGAATATGATATTAAATGATGCTGGGCATACCGTGCTGGATTGTTGGAAAACGATTCCCGATTATTTTCCCAACACACGAATACATGAATTTGTGGTGATGCCGAATCATGTGCATGGGATTATGGAATTTTTTGGGGATACAGATGTTGATGTGTCGGGTGTTCGCGCGAAAAGTTTTTCGCCCCTGCGGGTGGGTGATATTTCGGTACCTTTTCAGTCGCCTTCGAAAACGGTGGGTTCAGTTGTGCGGGGTTTTAAAACTGGGGTTACGAAATGGTTTCGGCAGCATCAATCGAACCGCTTTCCCATTGGCACACCTGTTTGGCAACGCAATTATTATGAACACATCATCTGCAATGAGCAGGCTTATCGCAACATTGTTAATTACATCATCAATAATCCTAAAAATGGCAGGAAGATAAATTCAATCCCAAATAATTCATGCTCTTGACAACGATTAAGAGCACTAAGCACCCAAAATGTACGGGCGAAAAACCTTTCGCCCTCATACCCAAACACAAAACTTTCACACATTTAAAAATTAAAAAATCATGAAATACCTACTTATTCTGACGCTACTCTTCCTTGGCTTTACTAGCCAAGCCCAATCTACTGAAGATATTCGAATCAACGCCTCTTTAGGGGAACTCCATTTAATTGGAATGGAAAAAATGACCTTTGCCTCCGATCAATTTGTTTTTAAAAAAGCAGGCGGAGGAATGACCATCGACAATGCCGTTCGAGTGAATGGGAAATTGAATGCGGAGGCTTACTTTTTGAATGGTCGTCCGCTTGTAGAAACACTCACACTCAATAGCCAAGCCTTAAATTTTGGCAGTGTTTTCAAATTCCCTGAATCGACCTTGACGGTTGCCGATTTTTCCTCATATGTCACCCGATATCAGAAATTACCTCGCTTATCTGCTAATACTCAAGAGCTTTCATTATTAGCACTCAATCAAAAGCTCATTTGGCAAACGGAGGAACTGTCGCTTTACATTATTGAGCTACACCAAGAATTGGAACTCCTCAAAAAGAAAATCGCCCAATTAGAATCAAACTAATCCGAAAACGTATTCATCAATTGGATTCCTAAAAGCCGAACAGTTTTCTAACTTGCGCGCTCAAATTAAGCGAAAGATAATGAAAAACACTGTACGGCTTTTATTACTTATAGGGATATTAGGGTTGGGATTTAGTCAGGAGACATCTGCTCAAATTTTAAATATTGAAAAAGCTAGAATGGATAATGATACCTTAGAAGCTTTTATTGGCAATGCGACATTCAACTTTACCTTAAAGCAACGGAATACCCAACTCGTTTCCATGCGTAGCATCCTTAACCTGACCCATGCGACTAAAAAGCATAACTACATCTTTATTGGCAACCTTCACCTCATTAAAGTGGAAGGTCGAGATGTCATTTCAGATGGTTCTTCCCATGTTCGATGGAATATCATGAAACGGCGAAAACTGTCCTACGAAGTTTTTGCCCAAGCCCAGTATGACCAAGCCCGTGGCATGAATCATCGTTTTTTATTTGGTGGCGATGTTCGGTTTAGGTTACGGCATTCCGACAAAATCACCTTAGCTGCTTCTACAGGAGCCATGTATGAAAAAGAAGATTGGTTTTTTCAAGATGTGGCTGCCACCACTGAATTGATTAAATCAACAAGCTATATTGCTATTCAAAACCGATTCTCTAACCGACTGGAAATCAATTGCATTAGTTACTATCAAGCACGCTTCGACGATTTCTTCAAACCAAGGGTTACTGCTGATGTGAACATCAATATTCGGATCACCAAACTCTTTTCCTTTAACTCCACGTTTCAAGGCATTTATGATGCAGCGCCTGTTGTACCTGTGAGGCATTTATTTTATACCTTCGCGAATGGGATTACTTTGAAGTTTTAATTTCCCTAATCCTTAAATTTTTCCTAAATCTTTGCCTTTCGTGGAATTGGATTGGCAAAGTAGGGAAACAAATGTATTTTTGATGGCTTAGGTTCCTAATGAATTCTAAAATACAAAAATCGACTGAATAATTTTCGAATGGTACAATTTCTCACAGAATACTCCCTTTGGTGGATCATACCCTGTTTACTCGTTGGCTTTGGCTATGCTTATTTATTATATAAAAAAGATGCTCCTTGGACTAAAACCGTCAATCGATCGCTTTTTGGAGTTCGTTTTGTGTTGATCAGTCTGATTTGTTTTCTCCTATTAGGCCCCTACAGTAAGCTCGTTAAAAATTATATCGAAAAGCCTACTTTTGTATTAGCCATTGATAATTCGCAATCCTTACCATTGGTTAACGATCAAAAAGTATTGGATGAATCACTTACAGCTATCGCCCAACTTGCTAAATTATTGCAGGAAAAAGACATTGAAGTAGATTTAAAATCCTTTTCTACCAAACCTCAAGTAGATAGTCTCAATCAACTGCCTTTTGATGCCGCTTCTACCGATTTAAGTGGACTATTAAAGGGCATTCAACATCAATATGAAAATAAAAATTTAGCGGGTGTTGTCTTATTATCAGATGGTATTTACAATCAAGGAATTTCTCCAAACTATACACCATATACCATGCCTGTTCATACCGTTGGCATTGGCGATACCTTGCCTCAAATAGATGTAAATCTAAAAACAGTTTATGCAAACAAAATTGCTTACCTGGGCAACAAATTCCCGCTAGTCGCTGAAATCCATAATAGTGGATTTGAAGGTAAAACCGCAGAGGTAAGGCTATCGAGAAAAGGCAAGGTGCTCGAACGCAAGCGCATTGAGTTTCCCGAAGAAAGTGGCATTCAAACTGTTCAATTTTTAACCTCATCGGAAGAAAAAGGCATTCAACATTATACACTTCAGGTCAGTTCACTTTCGGGAGAGTTTACCACGAAGAACAATTATAAGAATGTATATATCGACATTTTGGATGGTCGAGAAAAAATACTTTTAGTAGCCGCCGCTCCTCATCCTGATATCAAAGCCATACGCAATGCCGTAGAAAAAAATGCCAATTATGAATTTGTGACTTACATTCCTTCATTAGTTGATCAGAATAAGAAACAGAAAATTAACCTCAATGATAAGTATGATGTCGTCATTTTCCATCAAATTCCTAATTTGAAAGGCATTGGCAATGATTTACTCCGTAGATTCCAAGCTAAAAAAACACCCATGTGGTTTATCACAGGAAAGTCGAGTAACTATAATCAGGTAAATCAAGTAAATCAGGTTGTTCGAATTTCTGCAAGCAGACAAACGGATCGTGTGACTCCCATTTTTAACAGTCGTTTTTCCCGTTTCACCTTTACCAGTGAAAACAAAACGGCCATGACGAAATACCCTCCTGTATTGGTTCCATTTGGTCGATTCAAATTAAGAGGAAATTCCGAAACCATTCTGTATCAACGTGTAGGCAGCATTGGTACAGAAAAGCCGTTATTGGTTGTTGGCAATGTAAATGATCAAAAACAAGCCGTTTTACTCGGAGAAGGAATTTGGCAATGGCGTTTACAAGAGTTTGCCAACACACAAAAACACGATGCCTTTGATGATGTAGTTGCCAAGATTATCCAATACCTTTCTACAAAAGAAGATAAACGCAAATTTAGGGTCTATCCTACTTCAAATGAGTTTTTTGATTCTGAACCCATCATTTTCGAAACAGAAGTCTACAATGACATCTATGAGAAAATCTACGGACAAAAAGTAGAATTAAAAATTTCCAATGAAAAAGGCGAAACCAATTCGTACAATTATGTAAACTCTAGTGCTGGTTTTAAGTATCGCGTAAATGGACTAGAACAAGGAGTTTATCGCTATTCAGCTTCAACACAATTGGAAGGGAAACGCGAAGTCAGTAGTGGGCAGTTTACCATCAAAGCGTTGGAAATTGAATCGGTGAATACTACTGCAGATTTCAACTTACTTCGTAATTTAGCGAAGCAGACTGATGGGAAGTTCTACCTCAATACCGAACTTAGCCAGCTTCAAAACGATTTATTGGCCACTGAGCATCCAAAAATCATCCACAGTCAAGAAGAGTTCGAGGAATGGCTTAACTTGGAATGGTTGTTAGGTTTACTCGTCCTTTTAGCCGCTTTTGAATGGTTTATGCGAAAGTTTAAAGGAGGATATTAGAAGATAGGGTTGGAGAAACCCTATCTCAATGCCACTTACAGCTTTAACCCTTTTACTGATTCTGCTAGGCGCACACCTGCTTTTGTACCTTGCTGCACCGCTAACGTTTTCATATTAGTCAAATAGGATTTAGCCACTTTCGGAGCGTTACTTTTATCGCTTGAGGTTGGAAACTTTCCATGTTGATGGACATCGGAAAGTACGTAATTGAAACTTTCTTTACTCCAAGCAACAGGATCAATCTCTTTTGGAAAGTTCATGTTCGCATTTGCTTTTTGCATCAGCTTAGCCTGCTGAATCGCTTTTCGCAATTTAGACTTTCGCCCTAAGGCACTGTCCCATAAGCCATGTAATTTGATGGCTTTTCGTTTGGGTTTCACATACTGATCATTTCCTCCTCGATCACCTTTCGGGTATTCATCACTAAACTCCGACCCACAATGCAAGGGTTGATGAATATCGCCAACTAAATGAATAAGCCAAGCCAAACTAATGGCACGCTGAGCCTTATCCATCTCTTGGTTGAATACCTTTTTCTGCGTTTCTTGAATCGCCCAAACCACATTCGGTTCCTTGGTGCCATCAGGCAAGTTTGTTTCATGGTTATTGGGAAACTTCACTTTATAAGTCACGTAATGCCAATTGCCATGACTTTCCTCATTATAAGGATGTTTTCGGTTTTTAATTTCATCAGCCCATACGCTAGCCCTCATCATTAAAAATACACCCAAGTCCATTTTCTTCCTGTACTTTGCATACTCCCTTTTCCACAATCGCTCGTATTCGGGATGTTGCTTCAATAAGCTGGTGACTTGCTCTTGCTGGGATTTATCTAACTCCAAATAAGCCAGAGCAGCCACTACCATATGCCCTTGAGCCCACCAAGCAGAGGCTCCAAATGGTAATCCTAAAAAAAGCATGACAGCTATTAATCTACGCATAATCGTTTCGCATTAGTATTGATAATTATCCATTCAATGATACGGATTTTTTAGTGAAAATAGCTGTTTTGTGTAAAACCTCAAATCATAAAACCTCACTACTTTTAGTTTATTCGGCTGGTTTACGACTGGGTGAAGTTACTAACCTGAAAGTCAAGGATATTGATAGCAAACGCATGTAGATTTTTACAAAAGGAGGTAAAGGTAAGAAGGATTGATACATCGTACTTTCTGGAAAAGGACGGAGATTTGTACGCATATTCCAATACCAAGCAAACATCAAACCCGTTACCGTTTGGATAATTTGGATTTGCATCCCGATAAAAGTAGTATTATATATACAATTGTTGTGGTGCATTTGTAAATCATAAAGCGATGTCTAAAAAATTCTTTTTTGAAAATAAATATATTCTAGCAACCAAAACCTTGTATAACTCAACACAGGCAATGGATTTGCATGCGCATGATAACGCAGCAATTAGTTATGTAATACAAGGACGAAATATTGAGACTGTAGATGCACATCAAAAGGTGATAGGACAAAATAGTCTCATCATCAAACCAAAAGGTATTTTGCATGAAAACCAGTATTTCGATAACTGTTTAATCTTGTGTATTTATATAAAACCAGATTTAAACCTTTCTTACGAGGCCAGCAAAACGATAAATGAGTGGAGTAGCATTAGTTCTTTTAATTTTTTACCCTTTTTAGAGTTGTTTCAACCTAACCATGGAAAAGGTTACACGAAAAGCATCATTAAAGTACTGTTAGAAAAATTTGCAGAGAAGCTAGAACAGGAGAAAAAACCTCCTGTCTGGTTGATCGAAATCAAAAATATAATAGAATCATCATTCCAAGAGACAATTACAACCCAAGCGCTTGCTACATATTCAAAGAAACACCCAGTTTATTTAACTCGGGCATTTAAGCGATATTTTGGTTTTGGAATTAAAGAATACTTAAACCTACAACGATCTAATGCAGCTTTTGCTCATATGATTATGGATAAACCAACCTTAAGTCAAATTGCCTATGACTGTGGGTATTCAGATCAAAGTCATATGAACCGAAAACTAAAAGAGTTTTCAGGATTTACCCCTTCTCAGCTTAATAAGCTCCTTGATTAAGGTTTCTTTTGTTCAAGATTTTCTCAGTCTAGCATGTTTTTTTTG
>JBMYQA010000261.1:0-8962 GCA_049600855.1 Flammeovirgaceae bacterium
GTTTTCTTGTGGAATCCCCACAAGGGATGCTGTTTAGTAATAACGGATGTTCGGGAGTAAGTAAATGGAACCTGACGAATTAGCAAATTAACATACAAGAAGTTTGACTCTTCCAACATAAAACTATTCGTGCAATTCACTACTTTTGTGTAAATGAAAGCCTATTTATCCCAATTTCACGAAGTAGCAGATTCCATTTTAGAGGAATACATTTCCCACTGGAAAGCCTATAACTTGCCTAAAAAGACCATCATGACTGCTCCAGGCGAAACCGAGCGCTTCATGTATTACGTGATCGCAGGCATTCAAAAATCGTATTACCTGAATGAGGATAAACAACACATCATTGCCTTTGTCTATGCGCCTTCTTTCAGCGGTATTCCCGAATCCTTCTTCACCCAAACGCCTTCCCGATATTTTTTAGAAACCATCACGGCTAGTCAATTTCTCCGCATTCCATATGAAAAACACCAACAGTTGATGAAACAACACCGAGAAATTGAAACCCTTTTCCGAAAAGCAACAGAGTTTTTTTTAGCGGGCGTTTTACAACGGCAGCACGAATTAATGGCTTTTGATATGGAAACCCGATTCCGAATATTTGTGGAGCGAAGTGCGCACTTATTCCACATGGTCTCCCAAAAAGACCTCGCTTCATATTTACGCATCAGCCCGACTAATTTTAGTAAGCTGATGAATCGTGTGAAAATCTAAGCCCAAGTCATTTATTTATGCTTTTCGCAAAATTTTCTCCATTTTCTTACCTTTTGCCAGCTCATCTACCAACTTATCTAAATACCTGACCTGTTGAGTTAACGGCGTTTCAATGTTTTCGACCCGATAGCCACAAATGACTCCTTTGATGAGACTGGCATTTGGATTCAACTGGGCAGTAGCGAAAAAGCTTTCAAAGGTCACTTTATCTTCAATGAGTTGTTGCAGTTTGGAAAGATCGTAACCCGTCAGCCATTCGATGACTTCATGTAATTCCTCCTTGGTTCTTCCTTTTTTTTCCACTTTCGTGATGTAATGCGGATAGACAGAAGCAAAAGTCATTTTTGCGATTCGTGCGTCATGTTCTGGTGTTGTTGTCATGCCATTTAATCGTTCAGTTTATTCTTTTTTTAGATCACTATGTCTAAAGATAATCACAAATCTTGGTATATACCAAGAATAGAAAGGTGGCAAATCATGAATTTTGGAGAAGTAAAATAAATCATCTATTGAATCCCAAAAATCATGAATGCTATCTCACAACCTCCAACATGGTTAGACCAAAACTTATATCCTTTCGAAAGTAATTTTCTGCAACTCGCTGCAGGTCAGATGCATTACATTGATGAGGGCAGGGGAGATGTGATCCTTTTTGTACACGGTACGCCTACTTGGTCGTTTTTGTATCGAAATTTTATCAAACACTTATCCCAACATTACCGCTGCATTGCCATGGATCACCTCGGTTTCGGTTTATCCGAAAAGCCTGAATCTTTTGTGGGAACGCCCCAAGCACATGCCCAAAACTTAAGTGAATTTATTCGGAAAATGAATCTGCGAAAGGTCACGTTGGTGGTTCATGATTTTGGAGGTCCAATTGGATTGGCTGCTGGCATTAAAAACGCAGCTCGCATTCAACAGATCGTCTTGATGAATTCATGGCTTTGGGCTACGCAAGATGATCCAGCGATACAAAAAATAGATCGCATCATCAATAGCTTTCTCGGCAAGTTCCTCTATTTAAATCTAAACTTTTCGCCCAAGGTGCTCCTAAAGAAAGGCTTTGCCGATCCGAAGAAATTAGTAAAGCACGTGCATCGGCATTACCTCAAGCCCTTCCCAAACCGTAAATCTCGGAAATCACTGTTTGCCATTGCCCAATCCTTAGTAGGTTCCTCGGCTTGGTATCAAGAGCAGTGGCAAAACTTGGATGCGCTAGCCGCTAAAAATTGGTTAATACTTTGGGGAATGAAAGATGCGTTTATTACGCCTCAATATTTAGCGAAATGGAAAAAACGCTTGCCTCACGCAACGATTCATGAATTGGATTGTGGACATTTTGTGCAGGAGGAAGCACATACTGCTATCGCATTCATGGAGCAGTTTCTAAAGCAAATGAGGATGGTTCAGTGAGGGAAGGACAACAGGTGTTATCCTTCTTCCTTCAATCTTTTGATATCTTGAATCAATTGATCAACCGACTCTGCTTCGGTTCCCGTATAATATCCTCGAATCCGACCTTGTTTATCCACCAAAATGAATTTGCCATTGTGTAAGTAACCACCAGGTGCGCCTTCATCTTCCATGGCGCTGATGTAATAACTGTTTTTGGCGATATCGTAAATATCCTCCCGTTTGCCCGTTACAAAATGCCACTTTTCAGCATTGGTGATGCCTTTTTCTAGTGCATACGCTTTTAACACAGGCACCGAATCGTTTCTGAAATCAATGGAGTGGGAAAGGAGTAAAACTTCAGGATCTTTCTCGTAAGCCGCATAAACGCGTTTCATCTGGCTTGTCATTACAGGACAGATGGAAGGACAAGTCGTGAAGAAAAAGTCACTTACGTAAATTTTATCCTCAAATGTACTGCGTTCAACCACTTGACTATCCTGATTGATAAAGGAAAAGTTGTTGATTTGATGAAAGATAGTATCTCCCGTTGGATTCAATGATCTCATTCCATAAATGGGAAGTTTGGGCTTTTTTTTATCTGTACAAGCAGAAATAAATACGAGGCAAATAAAGAAAATGAATACGGAACTTTGGGAAGAAGTACTGCGCATACGACTAGGAATTAGTTTAGCTGCAAATGTCGGAAGGAAAGCTGAAATTCAATACGGGTTCAACGGTTTTCTTATCAGAATTAAAGTTATCGTTTTCAGTTTGGGTGGGAAACCTACGCTAAAAATGTCCAATACCATTGTTACCAATTCGGAAGCCCATGACTAGCACATCATCAATTTGTTTGTGGACACCACGCATCCAACCGTGGAAGGTTTCGTCTAAAATGGTTTTTTGTAAAGGCATGGGTTTGGAGTGGATGTCATTTAGCAGTTCTCTAAAGCGTTTGCTGAGAAACTTTCGACCTTCTTGTCCGCCAAATTGATCTTGGTAGCCGTCTGAAAATAAGTAGAAGGTAGTTGGCTTGGAAATATCAATCACGCGTTTGGTGAAACGTTTCATGTGTTTCAAATGCTGACCTCCAACTGAAAACTTATCGCCTTTTATCAGGTACATGTTGTCGTCTTGGAAATAAATCATCGGGTTTTTTGCGCCAGCAAACTCAATGGTTTGTGCGTTTGGATCAATCACACAGATCGTCATATCCATGCCATCTTTATTAGCCGTGCGCTCTTGTTGAAGAATGGTGCGAATATCCAAGTCCAGGTAGGTAAGAATCTTATCGGGTTCGGTAATGCCTTGACTGATGACCGTATGGGTGAGTGCATCATGTGCTAATAAGGACATGAATGCGCCAGGCACGCCATGACCTGTACAATCTACTGCAGCGAGAAAAATTTTATCATCGTGTTCTTCAAACCAATAAAAATCTCCACTCACAATATCCCTGGGTTTAAAAAATACAAAGTGCTCTTCTACTACCCGATTAATGCGTTCGGGAAAGGGAAGAATGGCCGTTTGGATGCGCTTGGCATAATTTAAACTATCGGTGATTTTCTTATTTCGTTTACTTAACTCTGTATTTAAGCCATTTAATTGATCATTCGTCATGTTGAGTTCCTCCACAATTTGATTGAGTTCCTCATTGGTTTCCATCAATTCAGCCGTACGCTCATGAACCCTTTTTTCCAACACCTGATTGGCTTCCTCTTGCATCTTTATGACTTTCTTGGAAGCTTCTTCTTTCTCTTTTTTGAGGAGACGATAGCTCTCACTCAACGCAAGCCCAAGTAAAATGACCATGAGTGTAGCCCCCAACTCGCTAGCATGGTAGGTGAAAAAGTTAAACGAAAATATATTCCAGTTTACGAAGGTAAGGGATAGGCCGCCAAGTAAATAACCAAGCCAAGCAATGGTGAAATAAATGGCTGGGCGATAACCTTTTCGCCAACTCACAATGCCACTTGCTAGCAATTGTAAAATCGTGATTGAGATGACTAAATACATGCCAACGCCAACGGGCATGACATCATCAAGGATGAACAGCGAAATGGCTGCCAGTCCAGAAATTATTTTTCCTGCGGTAAGTGACCAATCTAAAAACTTCGAGTGTTGCTTGATTTTAAGGAAGGATTGTGAAAAAGAATTGGTCGTAATAATCAATAAACACGTGAAGAGTATTAACGAAATTGTATTAAATTCTGGGTAATCTGACCAAATGTATTGAAAGGCATATCCACTGGAACCTCCAAAAAATAAAGCGGTACTTAAGATGGTGAGTACATAATATAAATAAGAGCGATCTTTGAGTGCATAATAAACAAAGCCATTATACAGGAGCATGACGAACAAAATGCCAAACAATAAGCCATAAAGAATGTCTTCAGCACTTTTGCCTTGATAAAAGGCATCTTTACTGACAATGCTTAGTGGGAGTATTTTTGCTTTTTTAGAATAGACCTTGATGTAAAATGTGGTAGGCTGCGAATAATTAAACTCTAAAGGAATGGCAAAGTTCGCATGCCGAATCGGTCGATTGTCGAAGGGCTCGCAAAAGCCCATGGTTCGTTTGTTAATCAATTCCCCATCGCCATTTTGCTCATAAAGTTCGATGTGATCCAGAATGGGGAAATCAATCCATAATAGCCACTCTTTGGCAGGAGAAGTTAATTCTCGTGCCGTGAAGCGAATCCAATAGACATTTCGGTTGATGCCAAAGTGAAGTACTTCTTTGGAAGAAGGAATGAAATTGCTCGCAAAAGTATTGCTACTGACTGTTTCAAAAGGCAAACCTGCTGTATCTACATAAACAGATACAAATCGTCCCATCGGATAGGTGTCAGACTCCTCAGAGAGCTCTAACATATCCTGAGCGCGTAAATCCACAAAAGCCATTAAGGCCAAAAATAGTATTATGAAAGGTCGAAGCATAAGTGGATGTGAAGCTATCAATTTCCTTTTCAACAAACAAGTGAATAATTTACTTGTTTTACTTTTTGTTTTCAACAAACTTGCATGTAAAAATGTTAACGAATGATTATGAGTGAGCTTCTCAATGTAGAAATCAAGGCGTATTTGCATGAGGCGGAATCGGTCCGTCATAAACTAAAAGAAAAAAATGCCTTATTTAAAGGAGTTGACCACCAAATAGATACGTATTTTGAGTCCAAGCAAGGGCGCTTAAAGCTGAGAGAAGGGAATATCGAGTCTGCACTCATCTATTATGAACGCCAAAATCAGGCGGGTCCTAAAACATCGGATATTTTATTATACAAATCTGTAGATACGGCTGCTTTAAAACCGATTTTACACAAGGTACTCGAACCTTTAGTAGTTGTGGATAAAAAACGGGAGATATATTTCGTCAATAATGTAAAATTTCATATTGATGAAGTGGATGGTTTAGGGCAATTTGTTGAAATAGAGGCCATTGATGCAACAGGAGAAATTGGGAAAGAAAAACTATTGGCGCAATGCCAATATTACATGGAACTATTTCATATTCAGGAACAAGATTTATTGGAAGTGTCTTACAGCGATTTGATGTTAGCAAAAATGAAAGCCTTATGAATCATGCTTCAACAGTTACGGCCATTGATATTGTGTTGTTGCCCAAGCAACAACTCATGCAGGAAGTCATTGCGCTAAATCAACAAATTGACCAAAGTGGAGCGCTCCCATTAAATCAGGAAAATTGCATTCCACACATCAGTATGGCTATGGGAGCCGTGAAAAGTGAAGATTTGCCCGTTATTTATGCGCAAGTAGAAAAGCTCACTGCTGCAATTAACTCGCTTGCTATTGAAGTAAGCGGCATTTATTCTATGATGCTGAATGACGGAAGAAGTTCTTTTGGTTTAGACTTGGCGAAGCAGGCAAGCTTGATAAACCTGCACACCAAGTTGATGGAAATAATCTCCCCCTTTCTAGTTGCTGCAACAGTTGATAGCATAGATCCGATTAGAGGCTTAGATCAGGTAACGCTCGATTACATTGATGGATTTGTGTCTACTTCGAGTTATCAGCACTTTCGTCCGCACATTACGGTTGGTTTTGGTGTACTTCATGAATTAACAAACATCACATTAAATAGTACAATAGAAGGAGTGTTTATATGTCAATTAGCTAATTATTGCACTTGTGCCAGAATATTGAAATCGTTTCCATTTATTTCATGAATTATAAATTAAATTATACGTAATTTTGCGCAAGTTCTTGAGAGGGAGCAGATTACCAAATCTATTGTAACAGTAGTTTTTTGGTAATGTTAACTCAACATAGTTAAACGAATACATTTCCATTTATAATATCCTGAATCATGGCAGAAAGACCCCTCACTTTTTTATGTGTCTCTTGTTATTTTAAGGGTGCGGATTTCTTGACAGCTTGCAAAGAGCTGGGGAATAAGGTGTTTTTGGTAACCGCTAAAAAGCTGGAGCATAAACCTTGGCCGAGAGAACATATTGATGAGATTTTCTATGTAGAAGAAGACGAAGATCAAGCTTGGAACATGGATCAAGTGATCGATGGGTTAGCTTACTTCATGCGCGCAAATAAAGTAGACCGTATGGTGGCTTTAGATGATTTTGATGTAGAAAAAGTAACGCACCTTAGAGAACATTTCCGCATGCCTGGAATGGGGCAAACTACGGGTCGTCATTTCCGTGATAAGTTAGCGATGCGTGTGAAAGCACAGGAGTCGGGAATTGCTGTTCCTGCATTTTGTGGACTTTTTAACGATGCTGAAATTAATGAGTTTGCAGATACCGTGCCTGCTCCTTGGTTGGTGAAGCCGCGTGGCGAAGCTTCGGCTACAGGTATTACGAAAGTTCACAATAAGGAAGAACTGTGGAATGTCATTCACGGATTAGGCGATAAACGCCACAACTACTTGGTAGAACGATTTGCCCCAGGCGATGTATATCACATAGATTCAATCTCTCACAATGGCAAAATTGTGTTCACAAGGGTATCAAAATATTTAGATACACCCATGGAAGTAGCACACGGAGGTGGCATTTTCCGTTCGCATATGGTGGAGTTTGGCGGAGAAGATGATAAAGCACTTCAAAAACTCAATACCCAAGTGATGAAAGCTTTTGGAATGCGCGACAGTGCCTCGCATTCAGAGTTTATTAAATCGAAAGAAACGGGAGAGTTTTTCTTCTTAGAAACGGCTTCGCGTGTAGGAGGCGCACACATCGTAGAAATGGTGGAAGCTGGCTCAGGTGTAAACCTGTGGAAAGAGTGGGCAAGGTTAGAAACGATGGTGACTAAAGGAGAAAGTTATAAAGCCCCAAAATCAACGAAGGATTATGCGGGTATCGTGGTGAGCTTAAGCCGTTTTCAACATCCAGACATGTCAGGATTCAATGATGAAGAAATTTGGTGGAAGATGAATGAAGAATACCATGTGGGTATGGTGTTAAAGTCGAACAGCAGAACGCGTATTTTGGAGTTGCTGGATGATTATGCCCAACGTATTTTTAATGACTTTCATGCGAGTGCGCCAGTTCCTGATAAACCCATGCACTAGAATAAAACATATTTACCATATTTGCAGAACCATCTGGGTACTCAGGTGGTTCTTTTTTATGATAAGTAGGTAATCGAAATGAGCTATAGCTAATTAATGAGTTCATGAAAAAATTGATGCAATATATTTGTTTGGGAAGTTTACTTTTTGCCTTTGGTGCGTGCGATGTCAATGTGGCGGATCGTATTAAAGGAAATTTTGATGAAGCAGTTTGGAAAGGTGATGCGAATGGATGCAATAACAAACGCTTGGAAATGGTGGATGCCATCAAAGCTGCTCAAGAAGATTTGGTTTTATTAGGAGAGGCCGATATCCGAAAAGTATTGGGCAAACCCGACAAAACGGAATTATTTTCCCGATCTCAAAAGTTTTACATTTACTTTTTAGAAGCAGGAGGGCAATGTGTGGAAGGCTCAACGGCAAAGTGGGGGAAAAGTTTAGAGGTGAGTTTGGATGCGTTAGGAAGATTGCATGAAATCAATGTCAGAAATTAAGGAGTTTGCCCATGCCAGAGAAATATCGAAATATCTACTTCAAAATTATTGTACAAAAAAAAGGGAATCCCGCAGAACTGACCATCGAGCAAATGCGGACAATACCCTGCCACGAGATTTTTTTTAACGAATTGGAAGAAAAATTCTTTGAAATTCGCTTCAAACCACAAAAAGGAGTGACTGACGAAATGGTTTTACAAGAACACCTACGCGCCCTGCGGAAAAAATACATCATTCGTGGACATGAAATCTATGATGTCCAAGAGGAAGGCTTAATTGGAAAGCGCAAAGCTTAAGCACTACTTTTGGGCTTCGCATAAGCTAGCCTACCTAACTTTTGAGTAGTATGATAGGAATCCAAACCAGAAGAAGTAACCGTTTGCGCCAATTCTAAATCGAGAAATCCATCCTCTTGTAACACCAGCTCATTTTCTAGGATGACCTGCTGAATACTACCAATAACCAATACCGTATCATTGATAGCTAATGTCGTGTGTTCTTCGAGCTTTAGCCCAATTTTAAGGATAGATTCTTGTACATAAGGAGCCGCAAAGTCTTGCTCATAGTGAGGAGTCAATTCAGTAGCCTCAAATTCAGATTGTTCACGCGGATATCGGGCACTGGTATGATGAGCCTTTTCGTAAATGCTTGGATTGATATGGTTGAGTGTGTAATAGTTGGTTGCTAAAATATTTTCTAAAGTATGGTGGGGCAGGTTGAATGCATTTGCTATAGGTTCATACACAATTTGACCATCAATTATGTTTAGGCCTTTTGCAAGCCCTATATTAGCTTTACATGCTTTTTTCCACCC
>JBMYQA010000262.1:0-8940 GCA_049600855.1 Flammeovirgaceae bacterium
TCATAAACCATTTGTGATAAATACTAATATTCATACTTTTTTTAGGTGAATTTTATGACTAATTGCAAAACAGCCTCAGCCTCTAAGAGTTGAATCGTTTAATAAATCGTTTCAACAATCCTGTAGGATTTGTAAAAACTTATAGTTTCGTAATATGACCATGAAATTAGGCCTCAGTGCTGCGCTATTGCTCTACTCTACCTTTGCTTTTTGTCACTATCAAATCAGCGGCTACATTCATTCGGGTGGAGAACGTAAAATCATTTTTCTGAGTTTGCTCAAACATCACGAATCTGCTACCATATATCCCGCTCAAGTAATTAGTAAGGTTACAACAGATCGCTCAGGTTTTTTTCGGTTTACAGGAGATGAGCTACCCGAAAAAAATAAATTTTACCGCATTCACACGAATTTCCATGAAGGTAGTTCTGGCTTGGAAATATATACTGATGGCAAAAAAAGAAACTACCATAATTTTATTTTTTCAAATAACGACACCTTGTTTTTTCCATCCAATGAATCCGTTTGGTTTAGCTCGGCTAAAAACACGAATGCTGCGCATGTAGCGTATGAAAACCTGCTCTCATTTATCGCTGATCGGCAAAAGGAAATCAACAATATTACTAATGCCGAAATTTTGATGACTGCAAAAAGGAAATCCTTTGAAAAACTAAAATCCTATGTAACAGATTCTATCCAATCTCCTCTTGTCAAGTTATTGGCATTCCGTTATTTGAATATAGAAGCAGCAAGAATACAAAATGATTTTAAAGAAGATCCTGAGTTTTACTATGACATTAAAGATGCATTGAATAGTGATTATAATGGTAAATCATACTACCTCGAATTTGAACAAGAGTTTTACAAATTATCTTATCACTCGCTATACGCCCAACTCAATACGGCGAAAAGAATCAACTTTTATCTGTTATTAGCCGTAGGTATTTTGATGATTTTGCTGATTTTGTCACTATTCAAAATTTACGCTAAAAACAGTAGTAAACGCATCGAAAACCAGTTGTTAAATCTTACCGCTCAGGAAAAAAAAGTAGCAGTGCTCATTTTAAAAGGGGAGACGAATAAATCAATTGCATCAACACTTTTTATTTCGTTGAGTACGGTCAAATCGCATGTGAATAGCCTGTATGCAAAGTTAAACGTGACGAATAGACAGGAATTTAAAGACAAATACCAAAATCAACCCTGGGACTAGTACCAAATTCACACCTTTATTTCAAAAAGATTTTTGCGGACTTCATGATCTTCACACAAAAAATTATCATGAAGAACAACCTTTTATATGCTACGCTTTTATTGCTCAGCTTTTGGATGTCCACTACTGTTTCATTTGGTCAACATCAAATGGAGCCAATAGCTAAAAGTGATGCTTTAACCAACTTTGAGTACATCATCCGCCCCTACTCAATTGCGGACAGGGTCAACCTCGATATCACTGCAATTTTTGTGGGCAGCTCAACTGGGAAAACGGACATATTCCTGCCTCGAGATCGGTATGGAACGAAAAATATTTATACTGCCGTTTCAGCTTTTAACGTGAAAAATGGAGTATCCTTGGCGGTATTTGAAAAACCGTATGTAAGAAGCATACGGCATAAACCCAATGCGAAACTCGAAATCAACTACACCTTATCCATTGATCCAGAACTGACAAAAACATCTTCGTTTAGCCCAGTGATAGAGCCCGAAATTTTTCATTTCTTTTGGCCACAATGGACGCTTCGACTTCCAAACGATTCGTTGAGGCATAGTTATTCCATCGAATTTAAAGACTTGCCAGATTCTTGGGTAGCCAGTTCCAACCTCCCTAAAAATCAAGAAGGAAAGTACGTGTTTCATGCTACTCAAGAGAATTTCAAACCATTAATTCTGGGAGGCAACTACGATCACTATACCATTGAAATTGACCAAAAACCGGTAGAGGTTATGATTAGTTACCACTTTAGAGGTCAAAACCTACTGGAAAACGTAAAAAAGCTGCTGACCTTTCAAAGACGATTTTTCGATTTCCAATCGAATAATCAGTATTTAGTTTCAGTCACGAAGCGTGATGGCATTTTAGGAGGAACAGCGATCCAAGATGCATTTGTAGCTTTAATCAGGAAAGGTGCTGATAAAAAAGACATACTCAATCTGTTAGCCCACGAAACCTTCCATAATTGGGTGCCCCTCATGGCAGACATCTATGTTGACCCTAATGAGTTAGGCTCAGAATTTAAGTCGGAGTTTTTTAACGAAGGATTTGCAGATTATATCCCTAAAGTTATCCTATTGGATGAAGGCTTGATTTCTAAAGCGGAGGTGATTGAGTTGTTGAATAAGACCTTACTTTCCTATGCTAAAAGTCCTGTCAACACCATTTCATACGCGGGAATGCAAGAAGTAATCCGCAACTATGAATACAATTATAAATATGAGAAAATATCCTATTACAGAGGTGATTTAATTGCTTTTAAGTGGGACAATATCATTCGGAAATCGACAAAGAACAAGAAAAACATCCTGCATTTTATTCATGAGGTCATTGAGAAAGCCTTGGAGTCTGACGGTAAACTGACATTTGATGCCTTTTTTAAAATTGCCAATCAGTATGGAATCAAGGCGCAAAAAGACTGGCAAAACCACATCATAGATGGAAAGAAAATTAAAATTCAAAAGCTAGGATGGTTATCGGATAATTACCAGCTTATAACCTTAACAGAACCTTTTTATGAGCCTGGTTTTAAGGTGAATCAGTCCAAAAGGGAAGGAAAAATTGACGGAGTGGTGAGGGGTAGTAACGCATTTAACGCAGGCTTGAGAAATGGTATGAAAATCGTTGAGTTAAATGTTTCCAAAGAGAAGAGCAAGGAAATGGAGCTATTAGTTGAGATCGATAAAACGCAGAAACTGATCAAGTATTTCCCATCAAAAGAGGTAACCTATCAAAAAGTAATCTCAAAATGAGTGGGTGACGATATGAATACACTGTAAGACATTTCTATGGGTCATGTCAGTTTGGGCTTGCCGGTTGGTAAGCCCATTTTTTTACACTCAAAGGGCCCAACTAGCATCAATTAAGCAGGTGATTCATTTCGTTTTCGAACATACCACATTTTCCCTTTTGCCCATAGAGCCTTCAATTTCAGCTTTGCTGCTGGGTAGGAATACTGCTTATTGGCTACCTTCAGTTTATGGTAGTTTACCTCATGATTTACCCACTTTAGTGCATGTTCGTAATAGTGGCGAGGATAAGTGCGTTGAAAGTCAATATCGCGATCTGTACTGGTTTCCCAAGCCAAATTTGTTGTTTGTATTGCCTCTACTTCCTGATACAATTCTGTACCTTTAATCGGATACGCTACGGTAATCGTAAATAAGTCAGGATTAGCTGTTTTTAGGTGATGAACCGTTTCCTCAATGTCCTGTTCAGTTTCGCCAGGATAACCCAACATGATAAACGTACCTGCTTGAATACCTTTCTGTTGAGAGAGCTGAATCATTTCACGCACTTGATGCACATCCACCCGTCTATCCATTAAATCAATGACTTTTTGCGAACCACTTTCTGCCCCAATCCATACCCGAAAACAGCCCGATACTTTCAGTAGCTGAACCACCTCTTCATTCATCCGATCGGCGCGGGTGATGCATTCATAGGGAATGATCGCGTCTTGCTTGATCACTTCTTCCTTGAATTCCCGTAACCAATTATGACTCACTGTAAATACATCATCTACAAACCAGACCGTATCTGGCGCATACTCATTTTTTAAGTAAGCCAGCTCTTCGGCAACCAATTGGGGAGAACGCCTGCGATAACTCAAACCATAAACCGCCCGACTGCACCATTTGCAGGTATAGGGGCAGCCTCGCATCGTACTTACGGATGCCGCACTTTGCCCATGATGTGATTTCCAAACTTCAAAATAACGTTTGAGCTCAATCTTCTTTCGGTTGGGAAATGGTAAGGTGTTAATTGATTTGATTTTTGTACGTTCGGGGGTAAACACTACTTGATCAGCATCATCTAAATAGGCTAAACCTTGAATGCTGGAAATATCAGCTTCTTCTTTTTCCAATTCTTGGATTAACGCCAAACTAGTTTGCTCTCCTTCCCCAATCACCACAAAATCAGCTCCATGACGCAATAAACTTTCAGCATTGTAACGTCCATCAGGCCCACCAATAAATAGCTTTGTGTGACTTAAAGTCTCTTCTTGTTTTACAAAAGTGATGATATCCAATACATTGAGCTTCGTCATTAAGTTGATATACATCCCAATATAGCGTGGACGCTTTTTCAACAAGTAATCAAACAGCTTTTTTTTAGTTTGGAAAGTGGTATCAAACACCTCATTTGCTATGTCGTGCTGTTCTAAATAGGCAGATACATACAAAATACCCAAAGGAGGATAAGGACGCATAATTTGCTGTTCCCGTTCATCTTCAGCAATAAAATACCCATGTGTTAATACTACCTCTGCCATAATTAGTTTGAATTACCTGAGAAGATAACGTTTCCTAATCTACTGTACAAACTGTTCTTTCAATTGGTTGTTTATGCGTTAAGTTTAAATTTATTCAGCACGGATATTTTGGAAAGCACGCATGAATTTGCAGATTTGCGATCATTTTTAACTGACAACCCACATTCATGGAAGTACTGTTTTCTACCGAAGGACTCATTAGTTTGCTCACTTTAGCTGCGCTAGAAATTATTTTGGGCATTGATAATGTCATTTTCATTTCAATTATCACGGAAAAGCTTCCTGAACATCAAGAAAAGAAAGGGCGCGTATTAGGCTTAATGATTGCGCTAGGCGTGCGTGTTTTATTACTACTTGGCTTAACTACACTATTAGAATATGGCTTAAAACCATTGTTTACCTTATTTGAACAAGAAATTAGTATTCGCGATTTGATTTTGATTTTAGGAGGATTGTTTTTACTCGGTAAAAGTACTGCGGAAATTCATTCCAGTGTAGAAAGCGGTGAATTGGAAGATCAAGAAAGTAAATCCATTTCATTACCTCGTGCCATTGTTCAAATTGTGTTGATTGATATCGTATTCTCTTTCGACTCCATCTTAACCGCAGTAGGCTTAGTAGAACATGTACTCATTATGGTTGTTGCGGTAGTCATCTCGATGGTGGTTATGATTGCTTTTTCAGGAATTATCAGTGATTTTATTGAGAAACATCCGACTTTCAAGATGTTGGCGCTTGCCTTTTTAGTGCTTGTTGGTTTCCTTTTAATGCTAGAAGGGCTCGACCAACATGTTCCAAAAGGATATGTCTACTTTGCCATTGCCTTCTCATTTGCTGTCGAATTATTGAACATGCGGGTGAGGAAGAAGAAAAAAGTAATACAAACCAAGTAATCGTTATTCTTTAAATCGATAAATCCCAATCTCTTTGGCTTGTCCTTTCAGGTGAACGTCTTCTAAAAACTCAAAATTGGGTTGAAGGCCATTAATGTGCTCATAAGCGGCTTGCGAAATGAGTAATTGGGTATTGTATTGTTTATTGAGTTGCTCAATGCGGGCTGCTGTAATTACGGTTGTTCCGGTAATGGAGTATTGTTGACGGATTTTATTTCCAATATTTCCCGCCACTACATTGCCCGTATGTAAGCCTATTCCAATCCGCGTTGCAGGAATCTTTCCTTCATTCACCAGCTCTTGGATTTTCTCAACCATGGCAATTGCTGCTTTAGCAGCTTCTTCGCAATGGTTTTTAGAACTTATAGGTGCGCCAAAGGTAGACATAAAGCCATCACCCATAATTTGATTGATAATGCCATCGTGCTGATGAATAATTTCGATAATGGGACTAAAAATGGCATTCTGGAAGGCAATAATTTCCTCAGGGCTGCGCTTTTCGGCAAAAGGCGTAAAATTGCGAATATCCATAAACATGATAGTCACCTCTAACTTACGACTTTCAAACTGTAGACTTTTATGTTCTAACAATTCATCCATTACTGCTTTGGAAACCTGTTGCCCAAAAAGCATTTTCACATCGTTCCGCTCTTGTTCTGCAGCCGCAGCACTCTTGATCTTCCGATGAATTTCACGAGCAACAAATCCTGCAATCACCCCACTGATTAATAAGACCACACTTTTCTCTATATGATACGCATGAAGCGAAGAAAGAGAACGGGCATGTTCTGTCAAATGATTTTTTAGCACCCATGAACTAATTGCCAAATACTCCAAAAACGCAACTGCGCCTGTAAATATTGACAGATAAAAATCGAGTCGTAGCGGAGATAAAATCAAGAAAAAGAAATAAAACAAAAAAGCGGGCGAATCAAGAAAGGTATGGGTATTTTCACTAATGGCTGTAAATAAAATAACAGTGCTTGGAAAGGTAATTTCTACAAACGTCCCTAAATAGCGAATTTTACGTGGGAAATTTTGCTTCTTTTTCGCCAGTTTACGAATCTGCAACAACACATAGAGTTCAAATAAAAAAAGGATCAAAGAACTCTCCAATAACATCCAAGCGGTATTTGGATTGCTAAATATTTTTGACAGTTCTGTAGGAAATACAATGAACATGAACAAAGCGGACAGCATTCCAATCCCTACTATATAAAGCAGGGTTTTTATCCGAATGGTTTCGCTTTTGATCAATTCCTGATCTAGTCGATTATTAAAATCATTCGCCATGTTGATAACATCAGGATACGACTCACATTTTACTCCCTTAAATTACAAATCCTATGGTTAGATTTCAAGGTAATTGTGGCGGAGGCGACAATTCGGTACGCGAAACGGAGTCCATTTCGGCAATAAACTGCCTGACCCCTTTCCATCCTTCAGCAGTCAGGCTGATGGCCTTCGCTTGTGGTAGCTCAAACACCCCATCCATCTGATTAATAATGCCTGCGGGCACTTTCGCGTCTCCCAATAATTTCATCAATTCGTTCACTTCCCATTCCTTAATTTTTTCATAAAGTAATGGCAACAATTGAGCCTTATGCTTTACACGGAGTGGGTTGGTGGCAAAACGTTCATCTTCGGAGAGGTTCAAAATGTTGCACAGCAAGTTAAATTGTTTATCTGTACCAACCGCCAAAATAATCGCTTGCTGATCTTTAGTGGTAAAAACGGTACCATAAGGCACAATATTCGGATGCTCGCTGCCCATTCGTTGGGAAATATGTCCAGCGTTTAGCCAATTAGTAGCTTGATTTACCAAAGCTGAAATGGCCGCTTCGATCAGCGAAACACTCACTTTAGCTCCTTTGCCACTTTGCATGCGTTGAATCAAGGCTAACAGCATCCCTTCTTTCAGTTGATGGGCGGCTAATACATCTACCAAGGCAACGGGCATTTTAGTCGGTTTTCCTTCAGGTTCCCCATTCATATGCATGAAACCTGCCTCTGCTTGAATGATGGCATCATAACCCACGCGGTCATCCGTTTCGCCATAGCCCGTAATACAGCCATAAATTAGGCGAGGGTTAATGGCGGACAAGGTTTCATAATCTAAACCCAGTTTTTGCGCATCACCAGGTTTAAAGCTAGCTACCACCAAATCACAGTCTCTAACCAATTCATACACCTGTTCTTTATCTGTTGGATTTTTCATATCCAACAGTATGGAGGTTTTGCCCCAGTTCACTGAAGAGAAATACGCTGAAACCGAAGTTTCTCCTTCTGTAGGAAGCTTCCAGTTGCGCGTGACGTCTCCATTCGTCTTGGGATTTTCTACCTTAATGACTTCTGCGCCAAGTTCAGCAAAAAATTGGCCTACACTTGGCCCAGCTAATACATTGGCTAATTCTACTAAACGATATCCTTTAAAAGGTAAGCTCATGGGTTGGTTGGTTTAGCATGCACAAACTCAATTTCCCCATTTAACCCTCCTGAAATAGAGCCATCACTCCACTTCAGTTGCCAAGCTTCATAAGTGGCACTTGTTGGAAAAAGTTGAATTTGGGTCAATTCACCTAAATAGATGCGTATATCACCAAGCACTTCATCAATCTTAATTTGAATAATGGCTTGACCAATGAGGTATTCTTCCATTTCTGCCAATAAAGCAGCATGCCGACTAGCAATTCGATAATCGACATTTCCTGCTACAATGTAATTGGCATGCAACACTCTCCAAGGGCAATCTATTTTCAAGCTCAATTGTTCCCCAAAAATCAGGTGAGGAAAGCTAGGCTCGATTTCAGTCAGTACTAAACCTTGGAAGCTTTCAAGAGTACGCGCTAAGGTCATGGAGTTAGTGGGGCAAAATCAGTAAATACTGCATCATCCATCGTTTCTAATACGGCAATATTGTTAAGGTGGTAATTCCCTCGATTTCCAGACAACTTCACCTTGCCATAGGTCTTGTAATTTGCCCACGGTGTTTTAAACTGCGCCTTGGTGTCTTTTACAGTTCGATAAAAATCCCATTGCGTCACTAAATTTGATTCCTTATCTACAAAGACTTCATATTTATTTTCAGGCGTATCTCCTACACCAGTAAAAGTCAGCTCCAGCACATCCGCCAATTGCCCCACAGTAGTCGTATCTTCCCGCAAATATTTTAATGTGACGCCAGAATCTTTGAGCTTAAAAGGCATCACTAACCAATAGCTGTCATTAATCCAGATGCTTTTAGCCTGTTGCACATATTTTGTGATCGAATCGGGTTCGGTTAATTCTTCCCCAGCAACTTGAATTTTACCTGTATTGTCAAATACATTGACCAACATCACCATTTCTTTCTCAGGAATTTCAATTCGCACACGCCCTTCTTTTTTATCCCAATACAAATCTCTTCTGCCAAAAAAAGTCCACTGGATGAATCGCGTATCGTCCCAATTCTTTCTCCCGCCCATGGCTTCCATCACCCGATCAGCTATTTGGATGGCTTTTTCATCCGATTCAGCAAGATTAAACCCCTCTGCTGGCGGATTCATGATGGTGGTTTTTTC
>JBMYQA010000263.1:0-8918 GCA_049600855.1 Flammeovirgaceae bacterium
GGAGCCACAGCCAACTGCGACAGCTTACCATTTACAGGATTAAAACTAATGAAGCCTACTAAAGTAGTTTTTGAATACGCTTCTAAAATAATTTCCTGATTTAAGTCCCGAAGAACCGCTTCCATCATATTTTGCCAGCTTGGTTGAGTAGTACAAAAAGGCACGTATTTAGTTAAATCAATCGATTCAGCCTGACTAATTTGTAAGGGCACATCAACCGTTTCCTTTTCTAATTTCTCGTTTAGCGCATAGCATTTAAAAACACGGCTTACTCGAAAGCCCAAACTTTTATAGAGCTTTACCGCCTTGTCATTGTCTGTAATTACTTCAAGTAAGCATTGTTCAACGTCTTGTGCCCGATAAAGCTCCAATAACGCTTGATAAACTTTTGTTCCCAATTGTTGCCTGCGATGTGTCGGAATCACTCCTGTTCCACCATTGTAAGCGGTTAGTTTTCCTTGAAATTGCCCCAATCCAGTCAAAATGAATGCACAAAGCGTTTGATCAACTAACACCCCGCCTGAAAGCTTGGGCTTATAAGCAATGCGCGTTAAACGATTCATCAACTCTTGTTCGCTCATTTCCATTTTGACAGCGTAATCGGAAAACGCGTATAAAAAGGCTTGATGGATGACGGAAAATGGTAGTTTTTCGAGGCTTACAAAATTCATAAATAGAGATTTAGCTTGTTTTTATTCACCCAAAATAGGGAATAGGCGGCTTCTATTCAACAAATTTGAGATAACTTCACGATGAAAGTTTACCATCTTCCATTTGGAGCTGATGGCTTATCACCTTTCTCGTTTCCCAATTCGACTAGTTTATAATCATCAAAAAAACAAAGTCTGCTCAGCACAATGATTTAGCATGAGTATGAACAGCATTTGCTACACGATCCAAACAAAACAACCCCTGCTTTAGAAACAGAGGCAGCTTAATGATGAGGTTATTAACAAGAAGGTAGATTTATCAAAGTCCGCTATTCGCTTGAACAACGAAGGATACCTCCTTTACGACACTCACTCACTGAAAAGAATTATATCATCAACAAGTTAAATACTTTGTAATATCCTAAAATTTAAAAAAGAGATGAGGCTATTATTGCACCATTTGCTCTGTAGGGTCAGGGGTGAAGCAGGATGATGATATAGCACTCATTCTTTCCTCTTTGGACAATAAGTTTAAAACTGAGGTAATAAGCGAAAAGCCGATATAAATTAGGTGCTCTATCCAGTTGAGCTATCATGGTTAAACCACTTGAAGGATTCGAACCTTCAACCCCCTAAGCCCTAAAATCGAAGTAATGCTTTTCTACGACACGCTAGTTTTAAGTACTCATAGCTTTATAATCAAGGCAACAAGCGATCAGTCAACTGTGTGGTACTCTAACCAACTGAGCTACTCTTAGCAGATCAATAAAAATGGGCTAAGAGGTGGGACTCGAACCCACGTCCTCCCGCTTAACTGGCGAAGTAAGACTAATCTACGGCACTCGATTCATGTCTTTTTCAATAAATAGTATTAAGGTAATGAGCGAGTTGTCGGTTTAAAGAACTGGGACTCACGAGCGTGCTGTTTATGCCCTCGCCCTCAGCTTATATTCATCAATCGTAACGAAGTATGACAACCCTACGACACTCAATACTATCGTTTTTTTGGGGCAATGAGGCAATCAGTCACTATTACGTTGTCCTACCAATTAGACGACTACTGAGCGGGTTCGCTCAGCGACAGGAATCGAACCTGTATAAACGAATTGTTTAATCGAAGTAAGACTAATTTACGGCACCCAAAATAGGTTTAATAAGTTTTGGTTGAGGTAATGATTGAGGAATCACTTTTTGCTCCACTGAACTGGACTGAAATTGCTTTCAGCAGGTAAGTGTTGCACACTTTTCCATTTCACCATTGTTCATGGGGTTTACCTATTGTGATAACGAAGTAAGATTACTCTACGACACTCAAACCAATATTTTGAAAAATGGGGTAATGAGCGAATAGTCACTATACGTTGCTCTACCAACTGAGCTACTCTTAGCAAATAGACAATTATAAGGCTAAGAGAGGGGACTCGAACCCCCGACCCACGGAACCACATTCGAAGTAAGACTACTCTACGACACCCATATGTTTAATTTCTTTCGCTAACCCACTCGACCGTCTGCCGAGTGGGGTTTCTTCTAGCTATTACAAGTCAATGTTATTAATTTCTTCAACTGCATTACTACCATTTTCGATAGCAGCCAAGATGTTGAATATTTTATCTGACCAACCTGCAATCAGATACACATCGTTTGCATCCATTCTTAAAGGAACTTGACCATAACCTTGTAGATCGAACAAATACAACTTTGCATTTGGAGCCACAGATTTTTTATACCTATGCCAGCTTTTTTGGAAAGATGAATTCCCACCATTGCTATTCCACATCTGCATATCCGTGAAAAACAAGACCTTATCTAGTTTCCTCTTGGAGTTAATCAACTCATCAATCACCAAATAGCCATTCGTTGAATACCCCACTTTACCTTCCAAGCTATTGAGCTTCATGGTATTTTGTAGAATACCTCTTGAAGGCAAATTGACCTCCATCCAGCTATCTCCAAAAATACCTGTGATGACATTTTTAGATTTACTCTTCATCAACATGCTCAATACCAAACCGATATCGTAGCACCTGATTTTACTTTTAGCAGATATGGCGCTATACATTGAGCCAGAAACGTCAGAGGCAATTAATACCTTGGTGGCTAAATCATAACCCTGAATATTTTCTGCACTCACTTGGATAGCCGCTTCTAACGCATCCAAAATGTAGCTTACATAGCTTGAGCCAAGCTGTTCTACTTCTCTGTAAGCAGCTAAATATCTAAAAGGCAATTGCTTTGACCTTCTCACTTTATTCGGATCGCTCAAAATGCTTGCTACTTTCTCAATGCTTTTTGCTCCCACTCCTACTTCCAAAATATTTCTTAAGTTTCTCATTAAGGCCATGTAACCTAATTTTCCACTCGCAATCAACTCCTCCCATTTCGCGCTGAAAGCTTTGACCTTAGCTCCTTCCGTTTCGAACTGAGTTTGACCTAATCTTGAGAGTTCTACTTCCCACGTATAAGGAACTTGCAAATTATCATTTACAATCTTGTTGAAAATAACTTGTTGCGCTTCATCCTTAGGTTTAGGGTGCGTTAAGAACAAGGCATCTTTTAAACTCACTTCTCCTGCCCTGTTGTATTTGGCAAACTGATACTCGTCGAACTTGTTGAAAGCAGCCGCTACGCCTTTTTGCACTTGCTTGGCAAGCTTATTTAGCTTTTTGGTTGACTTTCTATCGTTAGCAAATTGGTAATAGGCTAATAACTCTGTGATTTCATCTGCTCTTTGGATCACCCTTGCCACGGTTTGTTTCGTGAAGGCATTTCCTCTATGGATTTTGGCTAATTCCACCGCTAATACCATGGGAACTGATCTCAAATACATTTTTTCTCTCGTATAAATCGCAAGCTTCGCCACAAACTCGGCACTCACTTCGCCAATTAACTTGCGAATTCTTTCTAATCTGGCTACATCAGATTCATAGAATTTATTCGCCAAACTTGCGGTTACTACTGCTGAATACAACTCTAATTCTGGTGTGATTTTATAGGCAGTTGCACCTCCGTAGTTCCTTATTTTTTGAGCCTTTAATTTTGTATTGAATTTCATGAGTGATACAATTTTTAATTTGAATAGTTGAGTTTTGTGGTTTTCATTTTCTGCTTTACAAACTCCAAATGATGGAAGCAAAGCCAATGATCATGACTGTAATGACTGTCAAAGCTGTTAAGACAATGCCTGTCATGTGGCGATAGTTGATTTGTGATTGTTTCATGGTTTCAAAAGGTCTTGTCGTGTGGTTTTTGTTTGTTGTGAATTCAAAGGTCAAATCATTGTGTGCAATTTTTTTGCGTAGTCGGAAATTGTTGTGATTTTTTCCAGTTTTTGTTCAATAGGTGATTCGCTTTATGATTGTTCTTTTTTGTTGTTTTGTTTGCTTGACAATACAAAGGTGAAATGGTACTACGCACTGTTTTTGCGCAGCAAGTTTTAGGTAGGATTTTTTTGAAAAAAATTTTGAAGAAGGAGGCAATTTAACTTGTCTAACATGAGTTCTGAGCAATAGATAACATGTATTGCATTTTATTGATTCATTATCTATAAATTTGAGGTTTAGCATAGCTAGTATAAGCTGTATCTATTCACAACACACAAAAGAAAGTTACCATGCCAGTAAATCGGAATGCGTTAATACGGTATAAAACGATTGATCAATGTCTGCGTAATCGGTTCAGAAAGTGGACATTAGATGATTTGATTGAGGCTTGCTCGGATGCCTTGTATGAGTATGAAGGGATTGATAAAGGAGTCAGTAAACGAACGGTGCAGATGGATTTGCAGTTGATGCGCAGTGATAAGTTGGGGTATAATGCGCCGATTGTGGTGAAAGATCGGAAGTATTACACCTATGAAGATCCCGATTACAGCATTACCAACATCCCCCTCACCGACCAAGATTTATCGCGTTTGTCTGAAGTGGTGGAGATTCTGAAGCAATTCAAAGGCTTTTCCCACTTTCGTGAATTGGATGGGATGGTACAAAAGCTGGAAGACAAAGTTTTCTCTGCAAAAAATCAAACACAGTCCATCATTGACTTTGAGAAAAATGAAGGTTTGAAGGGCTTAGAACATTTGGAAGCGATTTACCAGGCCATTTTAAAGAAAAAAGCCATTGAAATTGTGTATCAATCCTTTAAAGCCAAACAGCCTCAAAAATTTGATTTCCATCCGCAACTTCTCAAGGAATACCGAAACAGGTGGTTTGTTTTAGGTCAGAAGAAGCCCAACAAACCCATGATGACGCTCGCTTTAGACCGCATTCACTCTATTGACGAATCTATTGCAACCTATTTGGAAAATGAGGACTTCGCACCTCAAGAATTTTATAAAGATGTGATTGGCGTGACGGTAAGCGAAAATGTTCGCCCTCAAGAGGTGCGGTTATTCATCACCAACTACCATGCTCCTTATGTGCTAACGAAACCTTTACATAGCACCCAAAAAGTCATTAATAAATCGGAAGATGGTGTGGAAATTTCCATCATTGTCCAGCTAAACTTCGAGCTGGAGCGGGAAATTTTAGGCTTTGGCGAAGGCATTAAAGTCTTGAGTCCTCAAAAATTGGCCGATCGGGTATTTTATAAACTGAAAAAGGCCGCTTCGAGGTATGAATGACCTGCCCTATTTCACCTCTATATGTGCATTACTCGCACTTAATAATGCCTCAGCTTCTGAAAAAGCGCGTTCCATTTTTTTGAATTGTCCTTCACTTAATAAGGAGGTTTCTTGAGGCAATTGCCTACGCAGGCGCTTCGGTAGTAAACGTTGCATCGAAAGACTGGAATGAACAATCAGAAATTGCGTTTTTTCGTTCTCCTTATATTGCACAATAAAGGTTGGAATGGCAAAATGATTTGTTATCCGAATTTTACCTGTTACCTCATCCTTCTTAAGCTTTACATTTAAGATAATTCCTGAATTGTTCACGCTCATCTGATTGGAATAAAAATTGCCCATCGAAAAAGCGACTAAGCCCGTATCCAAGGTATTGTGCTGCCCGCCTTTAAATAATTGAATGGGCTGTATGACGTGCGGATGCTCTCCCACGATAATATCTGCGCCACACTCAATGGCATGGCGCACAATTTCCTGCTGATACGCATTCGGCTCACGTTCATATTCTTGCCCAAAATGGAAATTAACAATGACAATTTCAGCTCCTTTGGCTTTTACATTTTTGATGTCTTGCCGAATTTGTGCGGTATCAATAAAGTTGAGCATGTGACGTAGGGCCTTTGGGACTTTGCCGTTCGAGCTTTCTGTGTAAGCCAATACGGAGAACTTAATATTTTCTAGTTCAAATAGCTTTACTGTACTGCGTTCTTGTTTTGTTTCTTGTGTTCCTACGTTGAGTAGCCCTTCTTCGGCCAATACATTGAGTGTTCTGGTAACGCCTTTTGCGCCTCCATCCCAAGCATGATTATTTGCCGTAAATAGGCAATCAAAACCTGTATGGGCTAATGCTGTGGCATACGCATCTGGTGTGTTAAAGGTAGGATAGCCTGCATACGCTAATCCATTTTCTGTTCCCCTAAAAACAGTTTCTAAATTGCCAAAAGCCATATCAGCTTCCAAAATAAAGGGCTTCACCAATCGAAATGGAGGCGTAAAATCATAAACACCTTTTCCAACTTCTGCTGTTTCAAAGTTTGCTTCATGACACATTAAATCACCTACAAAAGCTAAATGCAGTTCTCCTACGGTATCGTATTCTCCCACTATTGCTTCCTCTTCCCTTGAGAGTTGGTAATCGATGATAAAGACGATTAAAAAAAGTGCGAGTGCATTTAATAGAATGGCTATAATGATGAGGATAACTTTCTTCATTTCGACTGATTCGGTAGCTGATGCGATCGCATCCGAGTTTGATTCGATAATGGAGAAATATATAAATAGGTTGTTAAAACCTTTTGATTCTTGGCAAAAAGTTTCAACAACCTAACAGACTCCATGATTACGCTTTATTCAATAAATCGGAAGGCAATTCTTTATCAACATGGAAGTTTCTCAGTTGCTCAATCAAATCTTCTGCATCGTCAGATACTAAAATCAATTCCCGATGTTTTTGGATCACAAAGCCTTGTGCCACCATATGGTCGATGAGTTGAATGAGGTGATCGTAATAGCCATCTACATTTAAAATACCGATGGGTTTGTTATGAAGTCGCAATTGAGCCCATGTAATAATTTCACAGAGTTCATCCATGGTTCCCATACCACCTGGCAAGGCCACAAAAGCATCAGCCTTTTCTGCCATTAACGCTTTTCGTTGGTGCATGGTTTCTACTTCTACCAGCTCCGTTAAGCCTAAATGTGCTACTTCCTTGTCTTTTAAGAAGCTCGGAATATAACCATAAGCCTTTCCCCCTTGTTGAAGCACTTCATTACCAATTATGCCCATAATGCCTACTCTACCTGCACCATATACTAAATCGAGCCCATGCTTCACCATTACTTGGGCAAACTCTATTGCTGACTGCTCATAAATAGGAGATGAACCTTTTTTAGATCCACAAAATACACAAATGTTCTGCATAGTGATGTATTTAGTTGAGAGGAAGTCAAATCACCTCCCCTGATCATAATCGGCCAAAGGTAACAAAAGGAAATGAATCGCCATTCAATCAAGTGTTAAGGAATGGCTAAACTCTAAATATTGGGGTAAGCATCATCAAAATTTGATTTGTAAGGCAACGGTATTTACGAAATCACGCGATAAACCATCTGGATTGTAATGCCGTTTTTTCAAACGCCAACCATTCATGATTTTTATAGATGTTTTGGGCGAAAAATGATAACCAATTCCAACTAATCCTGTAATGGCAGCACCATTCGTCATCTCTAATTCCCCGCGTTCTGAAGTAGTGTTTCCTGAAGGATGATCAACTTTGTCTTTGGTAAGGCGATGTACATGCAATATGCCCAAATTGATATTGAATTTAGAGAATCGGATATTTCGCTCAATGCGATACATCAAATCTTTGCCACGCAATAAATTGCCTGATGATGGCGGATATTCAACAGCTGTTTCAAACCACCTTGTCCCTTCCCATTCCTCACGCAAAAAATGATTATCGGTTTCCGTTAATGCCTGTTGATACCCCACTGCAACCAACCACTTTCGGCTAATCAATGATATACCAACTACAGCATCATAAGTACCCAAAGTCGTTTGGTAATACATCGGCAAATCTCGCCCTCGCCATTGTAAATTAGGCCTACCAATGGGGATTTTTGCCCCTATTGTAGCATTAATTTGAAACGCTTCTCGCTGATATAGATTTTGAGTAAGGCTTAACGAGACATCACCAAACCCGTGTGTATCGGTAATAGTGCCATTTACACGCGTGTAGGGTAATTTGACTTGAAAATAGGTGTAATCAGAGAATGAGATATTAGCATCTAGGGTATAAGAAAAAATCTGATCACCAAACCGATTCGTGCCGTAATAATGGCTAATTTCAATAGAACGAACTTTGATATTTTGTCTTTTCCGAAACTTCTGATCAGGTTTCAATGCCCCCATGGTACAAAATCCAGCATCACTACAGCCTTGCGTCCATCCGATAGTTGGGTAGAGTAAATAGAGGATGGCTGCTAAACACGTGATTATTCTCATTTGAGTTGAAGGCGTTTGGAGTAAACAGATATGGATGATTTTTAAGCTTATGTGAACCCGTTCATTTATAACAAAGGGAACACTTCAAATTAGGAAATGTTCCCTTAGGCACTTAATTTATCGTTTTTTAACGCCACCACGATGAGGAAACAACTACAGAGTTTATTCATCTAACCCATAAAAAAGCTTACAAAAAAACCATTCATATCTTTGCTACTAGCCATTTTCACTCACTAGCTGCGCCTTTAATTCTTGAATCATCTGTTCCTTAGCTTCTAATTCCTGTTCAAGAGCTACAATTCTACTTTTCTTGTCGCGTTCTTTATTAAATTCGATAAGCGCTTCTTCAATAATTTGCTTCAACTCACTCTTATTCCAAGGTTTGGTAATGTATTTATATACTTTTCCTGTGTTAATTGCTCCAATAATGGCTTCTGCATCACTAAAACCAGTCAGAATCATACGGACAGGGTCAGGGTAATCATCTAAAATTTGAGCGAGAAACTCCACCCCTGTAACTTTGGGCATTTTTTGATCTGTAATGATTAAATGAAACTCGTTTTCTTTCAAAAGCTTGATCGCCTCTTCAGCCGAAGCTGCAACGGTAATATTATATGAACGCTTAAAAGCCGTCTGAAAAATT
>JBMYQA010000264.1:0-8900 GCA_049600855.1 Flammeovirgaceae bacterium
TACTTTGTCGGCTCCTCTTTTAATTTCGGTGAGTATGGTGAGGCAATCGCCATGCACCGTTTCAAGTTGAAGCTCTTTTTTGAGTTGTTTAATTGCTTGAAGTTCTTTACGGATTAAGGTTACATCATCCATTTTTTCCAACTCATTGTATTTAGTCAGTACCTCATGGAGGTCATTCACAATGATGTCTAAGGCATAAACGCCACTTACGACATAATTAATTGGATTGTTTACTTCATGGGCAATGCCAGCCGTAAGTGTACCTAAAGCTGCCATTTTCTCCCGCTGAATCAATTGAACCTCCGCAGCTTTGAGTTCATTATGTGCATCTTCTGCCAACTTTCTACTCGCTTGTTCTTGAGTGAGTGTTTCCTCTAATTTGCGCGTCATATGACTCAAATTTTCATTGATGGCGAGTAGTTCACTATTGTATTGGCGGATTTCTTCTTCTGAAACGCGTAGTTGAGCTTCGCTTGTAGCTAATTTTTTATTGGCTGATTCTAATTCTTCATTAGCAGCTTTAAGCTCTTCCCGAGATTCTTCCAAATGTTTGTTTTTTTCTTGAATCTCTTGCGTTCGTTCAGATACTACTTGTTCTAAATAAAGTTTTTGTTTTGCAATTTTTCGTAAACGATATTGATAAATACTATTGATTAAAAAGGCAACAAATAATACTAATATTGC
The DNA here is from genome assembly GCA_049600855.1 of Flammeovirgaceae bacterium. Lineage (GTDB taxonomy): Bacteria > Bacteroidota > Bacteroidia > Cytophagales > Flammeovirgaceae > JBMYQA01. Next base: position 685 of record JBMYQA010000264.1, read on the forward strand.
TTTCACATACCACAATTGCCAAAAAGGGGGATGAATCACGATTTCTAATTCTACAGGAGTTTTATTCCAAACGCCATCATTATTGGTGGCTTTTACCTGAAAAGTGTAGGTATCTGCGGCTAAGTTAGTATAAGTCGCAAAAGGCGTACGGGCATCGGTAAAGTTCCATTGTTCATCAAAACCGACCATTCGATAGGCAAACTTATTTTTACTTTGATTGGCATAGTGCATGGCGGAAAAATAGAGTGAAAATACACTCTCATCACGATTTAAGTCTAACCGATTGTAATAGGAAATGTGTTTGGCTAAATGATGGCGATCTTGCAGTTGCAGATGCCCGATGGTAATGTCGCGATTAAATATTTTGAGGTTGGTAATCACAGGAAAAGCCTGTTGCTTGTTATCTTGAATTTCTTCTGGATAAAAGAAGTTTAGGCCTTTGATACCTCCAAAAAATAGCTGTCCATCACTTGCTTGCACATAAGCTCCTGTATTGAATTCGTTATCTTGAAGTCCATCGTACACATCGTAGTTACGAAAGGCTTCTGTATTCGGATTAAACTTTGAAATGCCTCTATTCGTACTCATCCAGAGGTTTTCATATTGGTCAATGAGAATAGCGTAGACGTAATTGTTGGGTAATCCATTACTCTGATCATAGGTTTTGAATAAGCCTTTTTCTTCGTCTACCAATTGCTGAATTCCCCCACCAGCAGTCGCTATCCAAATTTTGTGATTTCCATCACTTGTCACAGATTTGATGGCATTGGTCGCCATGCTCGGATGACTTTCGATGACATACGCTTTAAGTGTATCTGTAGCTAAATCTATGCGATTGAGTCCATTCCACGTACTCACCCAAAGTGTCGAATCACGACCTAAATGAATGGCGGTAATGGCATGCGAACTGATTTGATAGGGAGCCTTTTGATCAGGGGCGTACTGTGTCCATTTTTCTTGGGCGGTATTTGGGTGTTGCCAACGGATTAAGCCTTTATAAGCAGTACCAATCCAAATGGTGTTGGCATCAGTTTGCGTAATGACCCGAATATCTGTGTCATTCAATGGTAATGCATCTGAGTTTATGCGTCTGAACCGATTGCTTTTGGGCGAATACACACATAAACCTGCATTGCCCGTGCCCACATACAACTGATGATCGTATGGACTCATATACAGGGACCGTATGATGTTGCCGCTCAAGCTATTATTGGTATTGCCTTTAAAGAATGTTGTTACTTGTTGCGTTTGAGCATCTACTTTATTTAAGCCTTTTTGCGTGCCCACCCAAATGTTTCCTGATTCATCTTTACAGATTGAGCGAATAATTGGTGAAGAAAAGCGAGTGCCAGGCATCAAGTGAAACTTATTTCGAGAACGATCATATTTGCTGATGCCACCAAAATAGGTTCCAAACCATAGGGTTGATGTACGATCTTCGAAAATGGAATATACCCGATTATTGCTTAGCGAGAATTTATCATCACTTGCATGTGTGAAAGAGGTAAATACCAATTGATCTATTTTTTCTTGAACCAATACCAATCCCCCAAAAGTACCGAGCCAAATGTTGTTATTACTATCTTGAAAAGAAGAAATAATCCTCCTGTCGGGTAAGCGTTGATCATTGCCTTTAATGACCTCTTTCCGCCCATCGGGATGTAAGATCAATAAACCATCGTAAGTGCCAAACCAAAATCGCGCTTGTTGGTCTTTCAAAATACTTCGTACCCAAAAATGAGGAAGCCCGGTGTCCGTGGTAATGGTGTGCGTGATTTTACGACTTTTTTTATCGATTACAATTACCCCACCATGCATACCAACATACAGCTTTTCACGATCAATCTCCGCTATGGTATACACCCGTTCTTGTTGATGTGGCGAGAGCGGTTGATCTAGCTCACTTAATGTGGGTACATATTCATAATTTTCCTTTTCTTTATCAAAGACAAAAAGCCCTTCGTTTGTGCCTAGCCAGAGGGTGTTTCCATCATTAAATAAGGCAAACACACTCATCCCATTTTTTTGAATGAATTCCGTGCGGTAATTAGTGAAATCTTCTGTTGCTAAATCTAATTTAGAAATTCCCGTACCATCTAAGCCTAGCCAGAGGGTGTGCTCATCAATGCATAAACTAGAAATGGTATTTAAGGAAATGGAGTTGGAATCTGATTTGTTATGTATAAATGTTTTTACACCAAATCCATCGTACTTATTTAAACCGTCTTGTGTGGCAATCCAAATGAAACCTTTCTGATCTTGTACAATATCGACAATGGTATTTTGAGTGAGTCCATCCTCTGCATTTAAGGTTTCGAAACGAATGGTATGACTTTGAGGGTAAATCCCAAAAGGTAAGAGCAGTAATAAGCATGTTATAAAATAATTCCGCATTTTATCCTTTCTACCAATAAATATCAACTCAATTGTATCGAGGTTTCCTATGCTCAAAAAGTGAAACCCAATGAGAAGAAATGTGTTTGAGATCAAAAGAAAATAAAAACCATTACCTCATCAGCCATAAAGATAAATGATTTTACATAACTTCAATAAAGATTAGGCTTTCTTGCCTGAAAGTAATGGGTTTTATGCTAAAATCAGTTTCCATGATCACGATGGCTTTGCGAATCTCAATCTCTCTTTTAACTTAGGCGTTTTCTTATTTTAATTCAGTGAGGAGTAAGTAAATTCGAAGAAAAATAGGAATTTAATCCGTTTTGTTGGTAAGTAACAGGACATAATTATACCCAGTTACTTATTATACTTACCACCACTATAAAATTAGGCAATAGTGTACAAATCGTATCGGGAAACACGGCATGCGTTAAACACAGGTGAAACTACCTGTAAAGCTTTAGTAGAACATTATTTAGCAGCCATTGAATCGCAAAAGCAGTTGAATGCTTTTGTAGAAGTATATGCCGAAGAAGCCTTGGAAAGAGCTGTCCAGATTGATGCCAAGTTGCAAAATGGACATGCTGGTAAACTAGCAGGTTTGGTCGTAGGCATTAAAGATGTGATTTGTCAAGAAGATCATATCGTACAAGCTGGAAGTAAGATTTTAGATGGATTTGTTTCTCAATATTCAGCAACGGCTGTAGCACGTTTATTACAAGAAGATGCGATTGTGATTGGCCGACAAAATTGCGATGAATTTGGAATGGGCTCTTCCAATGAAAACTCTGCCTTTGGTCCAGTTAAAAATGTACACGATGAAACGCGCGTTCCTGGGGGATCTTCAGGCGCTTCGGCTGTAGCTGTGGCGGCGGGGATGTGTTTAGCCTCATTGGGAACCGATACGGGCGGTTCGGTTAGGCAACCTGCTGCTTTTTGCGGTGTGGTAGGCTTAAAGCCGACCTATTCCCGAATCTCACGCTATGGACTCATTGCTTATGCCTCTTCTTTCGATACCATTGGCGTTTTAGCAAATAATGCGGAAGATATTGCCGCCATTTTACAAATTATTGCGGGTAAAGATGATGTTGACGCAACCGTTTCAGCTAAACCCGTGCCCGATTATCCTTCCCTATTAAATCAATCGACCAAGTTTCGCATCGGTTATATCCAAGAAACCATTGATAGTGAGGGAATTGATCCTGAAGTAAAAGCAGCTACACTGGGCCGTATCGAAGCCCTCAAAGCCGCAGGACATCAGGTGGAAGAAGTACATTTTGATTTGTTAGATTACGTATTGCCCACCTATTACATCTTAACAACTGCCGAAGCCAGTACCAACCTCTCCCGATTTGATGGGGCACGTTATGGTTACCGAAGTCCTGAAGCGCAGGATTTAGAAACGCTTTACAAAAAAAGCCGTTCAGAAGGCTTTGGCGCAGAAGTAAAACGAAGAATTATGCTGGGAACCTTTGTGTTAAGTGCCAGTTATTACGATGCATACTTCACTAAAGCGCAAAAAGTGAGGCGTTTAATCAAAGAAAAAACCGAAGCTTTATTGGAGGAATATGACTTTTTAGTGATGCCTACTGCTCCAAGTACGGCATTTGAAATTGGCCAATACGATGAAAGCGATCCCGTAGCCATGTACTTAGCCGATTTGTATACGGTACAAGCTTCTGTGGCGGGAGTGCCAGCCATTTCAGTACCCAATGGCAAAGATAAAGCGGGCTTGCCCATAGGCTTCCAAATTGTAGCCAATGCCTTTGAAGAAGGGAAATTGCTAAATTTTGCGAATAGTTTGGTAACCGCTTAATTCCGTATTCGACAATTGGGCAAGGTTTGTTTTAACTGCTCAATTGTTGTTTCTGGTATCTCCAGCCTGCGAAGGTTTAGTTCCTTTAAGTTAGTCAATTTTATGAAGCTTGACGGTAAGGTTTTAAGTTGCGTATTTCCAATATCTAAGTCATTCAAGTTCTGTAATTGATCAATTTCATTGGGCAGTTGGGCAAGTGGACTACCATGCAGGCTTAACTTCTTTAGTTGGATTAAGGAGGTCAGTGCTTGGATGTCTTTGATTTGGGTATATTCCAAATGGAGTTTGGTCAGTTGTTTCAGGTGTTCGATTTCCTTGGGAATACTCGTAATGGGCGCATGAGTAATCGATAGCCGTTCTAAGCTTTTCAATTGAGTAAGTTCTGTAGAAAGCTCTTTTAGGGGTGTTCTTATCATGGATAAGGCTTTGAGATTGGTTAAGTTTTTAATGGAGCTAGGGAGTTGGGTTGTTGCTGTCATATCCAAATACAGTTCTTCTAGCTGTTTGAGCTCTCCGATGCTGTTAGGAATAATTCGAATAGGAGTAAAGCCGACATTTAATTTTTTGAGCGAAGGTAGTTTCCCGATGTTTAGGGGTAATAGTACAATTTTGGTTTTTTGTAAATCCAATACTTCAAGGCCCTGTAACTGGTGTATTTCAGAAGGTAAAATGGATAAGTTAGAACCATTTAAGTATAAATTTCTTAACCGCTTTAAGGATAAAATGGCAAGTGGCAACTGATTAATTCGGGCATAACGTAAGCTTAAGGTTTGTAGGTTTTCTAACTGCTGAATGGATCCTGGCAAACTTGTATTCGGCCAATAGCCGATATTCAAGCGTTTTAAGCTGTTGAGCTCTCCAATGGATTCGGGCAGTTTGGTTAATTTTGTCTGACTCAAGTTTAACTCTTGTAGTTGCTTCAATTGCCCAATGGATTCGGGCAAATCGGTAATGGGAACTTCACTTAATGACAAGTCTGTAAGCCTGCTGAGCTGCCCGATTTGTGGAGATAATTGGGTAATGGGAAGCTCATCTAAATCGAGGGTTTGGAGTTTACTGAGTTGGAAGATGGTTTCGGGTAATTCGCTAATGGCGCAACCATCTAAATACAAATATTTTAAGTTGCTCAATTGCCCAATTTCCTGTGGTAAACGATTGATTTTCGAATCATTTAGGTGCAATCGTTCCAAGCGCTTCAATTGAGCAATACCTGCTGAAATTTCTGTTACTGCGGTTCTACCAAGATCAAGTTCTTTTAATTTCTCCAGTTGCCAAATGCTGTTAGGCAGCTGTTGAATAGGCGTATTTGTCAAGGAAAGCATCACTAAAGATTTGAGCTTTCCAATGGATTGGGGAAGTTCTTTAACTTTTGAATAGCCTAAATTTAAACTTTTCAGTAAACGAAGTTCCCCAATTGATTCGGGTAAAGTTTCAATCTTAGAAAAGCTTAACGACAAATATCTTAATTCTTTAAGTTTTCCTATGGAATTGGGGAGTTCAGCAGTGCTGGAGCCTCCAAATGATAGGTAAGTTAACTTGGAAAGTAAGCCAATTTCTTCAGGTAAATGGGTGAGTTTAGTTCTACTTAAATCTAACCAATCTAGCTTTGTTAAGTTGCCAATACTCGAGGGTAAAGAATCAATCGCTGTACTCGCTAAATATAGTTTTTCAAGCTGATTTAGTTGAGCGATTTTTGGAGGTAACTGCTTGATATTCGTCTTGCTTAAATCCAGCTTTTTTAGCTTTTTAAAGGATAAAATGACTGAAGGAAATTGGCGTATAGCGGTGGAGCCTAAGTCGATAGCCGTTAGGTTTTGCAATTGTGCAATTTCTTGAGGCAATGCTGAGATAGTTGTGCGCTTTAGGCTTAAATAGTTGAGTTTCTTTAGTTGTTGAATGCTTTTGGGAACGCTTGAAATGTTTGTATGGTAAAGCGATAATTCTGTAAGTTGATCCAGTGTAGTAATTACTTCTGGAAAACGAATGAAGCTTGTGCCTCCAAGTTTAAGCACGCTAAGTTGTTGAAGCTGACCAATACTTTTTGGGAGTTCTCGGATAAAGGTATGGTTTAAATTAAGAAAGGTTAATTGCTGCAATTGCCCTATTTCTTCTGGTAAATCTTCCAAATTGGTATTGGATAAAATCAGGCGTTGCAATTTGGTTAAACTCCCAATTTCTTTTGGAAGATGGTGGAAGTTATTGTAAGAGGCAGCTAAAACTTTCAATTGCTTTAACTGACCGATTTCGCGCGGTAAAGTATTGAGTTTAAGGTTATATAACTGTAGTTCTTGCAGTTTGTACAGTGAAAAAAGGGCTTGAGGTAGCGCGGTTAACTTTAAGCTACTGATGTCTAAAAACTCTAGTTCGGTGAGCAAATGGAGCTTTTTGGGTAATTGGTGGAGTAGGGTTAAGCCAAGATTGAGCGATTTAAGCTTTCGGAGCTGATGAAAGCTATTCGGCAATACTTCAATTTCACTGCGATACAAGTTTAAGTACGCTAAGTTGGTTAAATTCCCAATTTCTTCTGGCAGCGATTTGATTTCTGTACGATATAAATCAAGTACCCTGAGTTGGCTTAACTTTCCAATCTCTTTCGGTAAAGATTGCACATGGGTATATCTTAAATCTAAGACCTTTAGTTGATGAAGTTTTTGAATTTCAGCAGGTAAAGAAATAGTGTTTCTAAAGTTTGAGCTTCCCCCTAGTCGTAAAACTTCGAGTTGAGGATGAGCCAATATTGCTGAGGGGAATTTGGTAATATTGGTTTTACTTAAATCTAAGGCTTTGATGGTGGAGGTGAGTGCTTGGAGCGAATGAGCAACTGGATAGTGATTGCCCAAGGTATCTATCAAATAGTTAGTTTGATCTTTTTGAGCAAGGGCTAAACCATGTCGATCAAATTGACCTAACTGATCCCAATTCCCGAAAGATGGCATCGGTTTTCCATTTTGGTCAATGAAATAGAATTGGTCATTTTTGAAAGCGATGGTAAATCGGTCATTATAGAAATAACAAGAGTTATGAATACTTCTGGCAATTTGAAGTGCTTCTGCCGATCGAATGGTTAATTGCTGAATCTGTTCAATGGTCAGTGTCTTTAGCTTTCGCCCCAACTGTTGCAAGTTAGTATCTTGGGCATTTCCCGCTAAAATATCCACGGCATGAAAGCGTTGATAGGCTTCCCAAAACTGCGCATTTTCAAAAAATGTAATGCCATGATTCAAGTCCTGGTGATATTCTGTTGCTTTTGGCTGTTTGTATTCAGCTAAAATTGGAATTTCTATTGTGTTGTTAAGTGACTCATTTTTATCCTGTTTTTCAAGCTGAATAGGCTTTGGAAGTTGATCAATGGCTAAATTTGCTGGATATTCTTTGCCTTGAGGATCTAACCAATAGCTGGCATTTCCTTTCCTTACTTTGGCATATCCTGTTTGATTATCAAAAATACTTGCCTTACTGTATTGATAATCAATAGCAACTTTTCCTTGTTTATTGATGTAGCCATAGGCGACTCCATTAAAAGCTAAAGCCAGCCGATCGTCATAAAAGTAGAAGGCATCTACTAACTGTTGAGCTACGTTAAGTAAGGAATCCGTAGCTACTTGCTGATCTTTAATGGCCTGAGCCGATTTTTGAAGCCACGTTCTACCGTTTTGCGCTAAACGTTTTTTTCCATTCTGTTCTGCAAAATACTGAACCGCATTAAATCGCAGGTAAGCATTGTAGTAATCTTGTTGTGCATATAAGCGTTTGCCTTCCGCAAAATCTTGTTGCTCTTGTTGGGCAAAACTACCAATCGGGAATAGTAAAAGAATGCTATAGATGAGGGATCTCATATCGTGTGTTAATAATGGATGCTACAATTTGGTAAAGCCTGTTTTAGGCGTGCCAACTCCGTTTTCGGAATGGAAACATTGCTTAAAGAAATGTATTCTAGTTTCTTTAATTGTGTGATACTTGCGGGAAGCGATAACAGTGGCGTGTCTGCTAAATTTAATTCCTTTAG